>CAYWLI010000006.1:23555-39244 GCA_964459135.1 uncultured Thermodesulfobacteriota bacterium
ATGAGAGAGGTCGCTGTCGATAATATAACAAAGTTAGTGAGAGATCTCTTCATCGATGCCAATTGCAACCTGGGGGAGGATGTGGTCATGGCATTGCAGCAGGCCCTCGGGAGCGAGGAATCTGCGATCGGCAAGGAGGTCCTCACCGAGCTGATCGAGAATGCCCGCATAGCTAAAACAGAGAACATGCCTATATGCCAGGATACGGGGTTGCCAGTGGTCTTCATCGAGCTGGGGCAGGAGGTACATCTGGCAGGAGGTGATCTATCCAAGGCGATCAATGCGGGGATCAGGCAAGGCGCTCAGGAAGGCTACTTGCGTCCCTCGGTCTGTCATTGCCTTACCCGTCACAATACCGGCGACAACACACCGGTTGTCATCCATCTGGAAATAGTCCCTGGGGACAGGGTCAGGATCATTGTCCTCCCGAAGGGGGGTGGCAGTGAGAACATGAGCGGGGTGCGGATGCTTACTCCCTCTGCGGGGCTTGAGGGGGTAAAGGAGTTCGTGATCCAACAAGTCAAGGATGCAGGGGCGAACCCGTGTCCCCCGATTATTGTTGGGGTCGGGATCGGCGGGAGCTTTGACCAGGCAGCCATCATCGCCAAGAAGGCCCTTCTGCGCCCGATTGGGAGTACTAATACCGATCCGGAGATAGCGGCGATAGAGGTCGATCTCCTGGGCAGGATCAACGATCTGGGGATCGGGCCCTCGGGATACGGCGGCAGGACCACCGCCCTGGCGGTACATGTTGCTATGATACCCTGCCATATTGCCAGCCTGCCCGTAGCAATCAATATCCAATGCCATGCACACAGGCACAAAGAAGGGGTAATCTAGCTTTAAAAGAGGAAGGTGATGGCAGCTACACAAAAGATTGCTACCCCTTTGACCGACAAGGTGATTGCCAGCCTGCACACGGGTGACAAGGTTTTCATCACTGGTGTCATATACACCGCCAGGGATGCTGCCCATAAACGGCTCATCGAGCTTATTGAAAAAGGCGAGGAACTCCCCTTTGATATCCAGGGGCAGATCATCTACTATGTGGGGCCGACTCCGCCCAGGCCGGGCACGCCTATCGGCTCGGCCGGTCCGACTACCAGCGGGAGGATGGATGCCTATGCCCCCTCTCTGATCGAGCGGGGGCTCCGGGGGATGATCGGCAAGGGACAGCGATCGCAGAACGTGAAGGACGCCATGCGTAAGTACAAGGCTGTCTACCTCGGCGCGACGGGTGGGGCAGGGGCTTTGCTTTCCAAATGTATTAAAAAGTCAGAGATTATCGCCTTTGCGGATCTCGGACCGGAGGCCATCCACCGCCTGGAGGTAGCGGATTTCCCCGTCAGAGTGATCAATGATATCTATGGTAAGGACCTGTACGAAGAAGGTGTCAAGAGATACGCCTGGTGAAGAGAGAACTTGACATGCTTGAATAACAGGTGGTAATCTTTTTAAATTGCAAGGCTTTGGGGGAAGCTATGCCACATGTTCAATCCAAATTTGTCCTTTCAAAAAATCCAGTTGAACAATACGCGGGGCCATGCGCCTGGATCATCCGCACAACCGATATCCCTTCACAAAATGATGATGCTATATACACATGTGTTGAACCGGGGAGGCAAGGGGGTCAAGAGCCCTGTGGACGAGTTGTGAAGGGAAGGCCAGGTGTGTTATAAAGAAACTATATAACACCCCTCGACAAGCAGTTCAACCGCCGTAATGCCTTGTTTTCACAAGACTTATGGCCATTTCGGCCGTGGGGTGTTATACCGCAACGTTGCGGGCCAGGGGTGTTATAGAGAAACCATATACTCATTGTTATGTGAATCAAGGGAAAGAACGGTGCTTATTAAAACAAATAGACTAAAAACCAGACAAGCCACTTCGAAAGACGCTGAGTTTTTTGCGCAGGTCCTCACAAATCCGGAAGTACAAAAATACACCGGCGGGATTAAAGCTTCATTCGACCAGACTCTTCAACACATTAAAAGGTCCCCATGTGATTTGAATAGTTTCTACATAATTGAAACCTCAAGCAAAATAAAAATCGGTTACCTCGCATTTGTGCCGAATAGTTATTTTTCTGAGGATGAGCCACTAATATCACTTTTGCCAGAGTATTGGCGCAAGGGTTATGGTTCAGAGATTTTAGCCACACTAAAAGAAAAGTGGCTGCAAGAACATGATCAAATGAGCGTGACTGTCAATCCACAAAATGTATCATCTATAGAATTGCTCAGAAAGCATGGGTTCGTGTATGTCGAAGAATACCAACAAGGATTTAACCAAAAGCAACACGTTTACAGATGTCCTATCGATAAATTCACATAACCATTTGCTGCACTCGATTCGGGCCAAAAAGCGGCCCGAACAAGTGAGCAATTCGTTAGAAGGGTAGGGAGAAATAATTATGGAGTTTAGAACAAAGAACTTTATGCAGATTTGTATGAAAATAAGGGCAAACCATTGGTTATAGTAATTGGAGGGAGCCGGGAAGCACGAGGGGACGTTGTTAAAACTATTAAATACCTTGGAGGATAGAGAGGTGCAAGAGAGGATGATATAAAATATTTCAATAATTTAACTATGTCCCCTTGAGCTCCCCATTTAAGTGGCTCTCTTTCTTACATTTTGGACAACCAAGAACATACTCAGTTTTATTAGTCGATATATTATCACCATTTAAAGGAGGTTAGAAAAAATGAAATGCCTTAACTGTGGAAAAGAAGCATTTGAAAACGGGTTATTAAAGAAAGACGGATCAAGCACTTTCGCTCCCGGAGAAGCTTACAAAGTTGAATACCAGAATAACGAGAAGTTCATACGGTGCCCATACTGTAGGGCAAAGAATATATTTGCTGACAACAAGAGTGAAAACGGGGTTAACCAAATGTATTTTCAACGCTTTGAAATGGACTGAAAATCCTTATAACCACCAAATTCACCTGATGGCTTCGCCGCATGTGATCTGGACGTTAAGCATATCGAGCATACATGTCACGAATGAAGATATGTTCCCCTGTCTTCCCTCCATAGTACGTCACACGAGCATCCCTGCCTTGCATTAATTACCAATTCACTGTATAATATTTTTTACAATTTTCACAATCACTCAATGATTCCCTTTTTTATCATGCAGAGAGAAACAAAAAAGGCCGTCATATGCGCAGGCTCTTGATCGTCTCCAACAGATTGCCAATCAGTATCGAGAGGAGGCGGGGAAAGTTGTCCTTCCAGCCCAGTATGGGAGGCTTGGCGACCGGGCTCGGGTCTTTTTACAAATCATACAACAGCCTCTGGATCGGGTGGCCGGGGATCACCATCAATAAAAAGGATGGGGATGAGCAAGAGGTCCTCGCAAAGCAATTGCAAACCGAATTTAATTGCCAGCCGGTCTTTCTCTCGCAGGGCGAAGTCGACAACTACTATCATGGTTTTTGCAATAAGACCATCTGGCCCCTGTTTCATTACTTCCCCCAGTATGTCTCGTATGACGAGGCGCACTATAAAAGCTATGAGCGCGCCAACCGGCACTTTTGCGATGCCGTTGCGGAGGTTGCCCACAAGGATGATATCATTTGGATCAATGATTATCATTTGATGCTCCTTCCCAGGCTCCTTCGTGAAAGAATGCCGGATGCCACCATAGGCTTCTTTCTGCATATACCCTTTCCCTCGTATGAGATATTCCACTTGCTTCCGTGGCGGAAAAAGATTTTAGAAGGCCTGTTGGGAGCCGATATCATAGGGTTTCATACCTATGACTACGCCCAATATTTTCTCGATAACGTTCGCAGCGCATTAGGACACGAACATACGTTTGGGCACATTGCTGGTGAAACTCATACGGTGAGGGTTGACGTGTTCCCCATGGGTATTGATTATGAGCGATATGCACGGGCCCCACATCTCCCCGAGGTGCAAAAAGATGCGGCCAGATTACGCAAGACCATCGGTGACGCAAAGTTTATTCTGTCGATTGACCGGTTGGACTACTCGAAAGGCATCCCTCAACGACTGGAGGCCTTTGATGCCTTCTTGCTGAGAAACCCCGAGTATAAGGAGCAGGTCAGTCTCATTCTCGTGGCTGTGCCATCGCGCACACAGGTAGAGCACTACAAGCTGCTCAAGAGCCAGGTTGATGAGCTCATCGGCAAGATCAATGGAGCGCACGGGACCATCGGCTGGATACCAATCTCCTATCTCTATCGATCCTTGCGTTTCCCCACCCTCAATGCCCTCTACAGTATCGCCGATATCGCCCTTATTACCCCCTTACGGGATGGCATGAACCTCATTGCGAAAGAATATCTGGCCAGCAAGACTGATGGGAAGGGAGTATTAATATTAAGCGAGATGGCTGGTGCCGCTAAGGAGCTCGGGGAGGCGATCATCGTCAATCCCAATGATAGGGAAGAAATGGTGGAGGCCATCGAGAAGGCACTTGCCATGCCGGAAGATGAGCAGCGTGAGAGAAACAGCATTATGCAGAGGCGTCTGCAGCGCTACAACGTCAGGCGATGGGCAGAGGATTTTGTGGACAAATTGCTTGCTACCAAAGAGCAGCAGCGGGAAATGAGTGCGAGGATGTTAACGCCCCAGGCGAGGCAGCAGCTCATCGCGGATTATCACCACAGCAGGCGACGCCTCCTGCTCTTAGACTATGATGGAACCCTCATGCCCTTTTTTGCAAGGCCCGAAGGGGCACAACCGACGGAGAATCTCCTCGCCTTGCTCACCGGACTTGCCGCAGATCCCAACAACTCAGTCGTCATCATCAGTGGGAGATGCAGGGCTACCTTGGAAAGCTGGTTGGGCAGCATCGATCTTGGCCTCGTGGCTGAGCACGGCGCGTGGCTCAAAGAAAAGGAATGGGAGTTATTAGAACCTCTTGCCGTTGAATGGAAGGAGGAGATCAGGTCAATTCTGGAGATGCACATGGATAGGACCCCGGGTTCTTTTATAGAGGAAAAAGAGTGTTCCCTTGTGTGGCACTACCGCAAGGCAGACGCTGCATTGGCCTCAATGAGGGCGCGGGAGCTCAGGGATGCGCTCTTACACCTTACCGCCAATCTCGACCTCGGGGTCTTAGAGGGGAGTAAGGTGATGGAGATCAAGCACATCGGCGTCAACAAGGGTCGGGCGGCACAGCGATGGCTTGGGAAGGAGCAATGGGATTTTATCCTGGCGATCGGAGATGATGTGACTGATGAAGATATCTTTGCCGTTCTGCCTGAATCGGCATATGCTTTAAAAGTTGGGCTGGGTCCTTCAAAGGCACGGTTCAATATCGCCTCACAGCATGAGGTGAGGGAACTGTTACAGGAAATGGTTGCAAGAGGATGAAAGGAGTTTCTGTGAAGAAAGGACAGGACGGGCAACAATCGTCATTACCCCCCTTGCTGGTGAAAGATTGTGCTCTGATTACCATAGCGACGGGTATCCGCGCGCAGAATCTGAGGGAACTGAGGGATAGATTAGAGACCGTCCAACCCAGCAGCATCTACTATCACTTCTGGGGGCGACTCCTCTCACCGAGCTTTGAACAACCTGAGTTTAATAATGATTTTGCTGCGTGGGCGCGCCATGGCCTGCACGATTACGTTCTCGCCGAACGTCTTGCCGTGGTCGATCCCACAGAGTTCCCCGATCTTGAACTCCTCCGCCAAGAATTGATAGAGATTATTGAAGAACGCCTGTACGAGAGTGCAATGGTTTCGTGGGCAAAGACCGATCAGCAGTTTTATTTTAAGCGTTCAAAGATCGTTGTCTTCGACACCAAGCAACGGATCGCAGAGCCCAAGATGCTCCCTCATGTTTTACCCTCCTTGTCGCTCAGCAGCATCTTTTACCACTTCATTGACGCACGCAGACGGTCGCCTGAGGGTGTTGATGACTTTTCCGCGTGGCTTGATGCCTTCGGAGAAACATATGCCGTTTTGCGCAACGAGATCGGGTCTATCGACCTTTATTTCTCAACAATGCCGGAGATACGCGCAAGGCTTTCCCAATTGTGCATACTCCATCTCTAGTCAAGCAGGGAGCTGTATGGTTGACCTCACACACTATGCTGAAGTAGCGGGCACGGACGTTATAGAGCACTTGAGGCAGTTGGCCGCCCTCCTCACGGGGAAACGAGTCGTTCATGTCAATTCGACTCAGGAAGGCGGCGGTGTGGCGGAGATTTTGGAAAAACTGGTGCCGCTCATGCAGCAGGTGGGGATAGATACCGCGTGGGAGGTCATCAGCGGCAACGATGAGTTCTTTTCCTGCACGAAGAGCATGCATAATGCCCTTCAGGGGAACGCAGTCGATATCCCGGAATCGTTGCTCAAAGTCTATGAAGAGACCAATGCCCAGAATGCCGAACGCCTGCGTGAGACACTTGAGTCAGCGGATATTGTCTTTATTCACGATCCTCAGCCTGCTCCACTCTTTCAGTCATGTCCGAATAGAAAAGGCAAATGGATCTGGCGCTGTCACATAGACATCAGGCATCCTCACCGGCGGGTCTGGAAATACCTGCGGCGGTTTATACAGGATTACAACGCGAGTATCTTTTCACTCGCTGATTTTGCGCAGCCCCTCCCCCACGAGATATTTGTCGTCCCGCCCAGTATCGATCCCTTGAGCGAAAAAAACATCGATCTCGGTGATAACGAAGTCGCCGCGGTGTATGAAGAATTTGGTTTGGACCTTGAACGGCCCATTATCCTGCAGGTATCTCGGTTCGACCGCTTTAAAGACCCCTTAGGGGTAATCCATGCCTTTCAGTTGGCAAAAAAGTTCATTCCTGACTTGCAGCTTGTGCTTGCAGGCGGAGGAGCGAGCGATGATCCGGAAGGGGAGGTCGTGCTCGGTGAGGTCCGTGTCGCAGCAGCGGATCATTCGGATATCCATGTCCTTGCGTTGCCTCCTGATGCTGATAGGACGATCAATGCCTTCCAGCGAGGTGCGGATATCGTCCTGCAAAAGTCGCTCAGGGAAGGATTTGGCCTCACGGTGACGGAGGCGATGTGGAAGGGCAAACCGGTCATAGGAGGAGATGCCGGCGGCATCCGCTTGCAGGTGATTAATCACCATACCGGGTTTCTCGTGAATACGCCGGAGGGAGCTGCCCTTCGGATACGCTATCTCTTGAGCCATTCCGATAGGATGCGGGCGATGGGGGACACGGCCCGAGAATTTGTCAGAGAGAACTTTCTCATCACCCGACACCTCCGGGATTACCTCGCCTTAATGGTTGCCCTGGTCTATAACGTCGAAGAGCGGATCAAATTAAGTTAAAGAGTGCAGATAAATCGAAAGGCGGCGGATGGAAAATGATATTTCAAGCCTGACCCCAGTTTCTTTCCCATTGCCTTGACTTTTATTAAAATTTGATATATCACTAAGTGCAACCTAAGCTATTTGCAAGGTTGAAATGGTATTTTTATAGAAGCACCATACATTTTTTAAGAAACCACACGTTACTGCACGGAGGTCTTAAGAAATGAAACAAGGGTACTGTGGCATCAGCGCATGTATTAATGGATGATGCCTTTTTGTTTGCCTCTGAGCTGAGAATCAGAGAAAGGCTTTAAGACCAACCGTTGCATGAAGAAAGGAGGTGTAAAGGCGTAGAGAAGGGCAGGTCGAGATAGGTACAGAGAGCGTTTTTCAAGCCGGTGAGAGGTGAAGCACATACGTCTGAGAACAGTCATGCAAACCATTTTACGAGGATTAGAAAGGGGGATCCAATGAAAAATAAGGTATTGCTTGGATTGTTTGTTTGTACGGTAGCTGTGATTTTTTTAGTCGGTACAGCATGTAGCCCAAAACCACCAGCTAAAGACAAAATTGTCATCGGCCAGGCCGTTTCTCTCTCAGGCCCCAATGCTATGATTCACATGGCGGGAGCTTTCGTACCCCAGACGTTGTGGGTTGAGGCGGTCAATGCCAAGGGCGGTATCTATGTGAAGGAGTATGGTAAAAAATTACCTATAGAGTGGATCCAATACGATGATAAAAGTGATCACGGCACCATGGTGAGACTCATGGAAAAATTGATTTTAGAAGACAAGGTTGATTTGCTATTTCCTCCATGTAGCACCTCATGGCTTTTTGCTGCCGCCCCTGTAGCCAATAAGCATGGGTATGTACTCTTGGGGGCCGAGGGTGGCGCGGAGAGTCTCACGGAGCTCGTTCAAGATCTACCCTACGTCTTTTTGGTCTTGAATTACTCCAACACCCAGATGCCACTTTTGGCTGACCAGTTTGTGGAGTGGGGCATTAAGACGGTGGCGACAACCTTCCTCGAAGACCTCCACGGCATAGAGTATTCAAACAGGGCACTTTCAGAATTTGAGAAGAGGGGAATCCGGACAGTTATGCTAAAGAGCCATCCATTTGAAATTAAGGATATGTCACCGATCTTAAAGTCGGCTCAGGCGAGTAAAGCCGATGCTTTTTGCTCTTTTTCCTACCCCGGTCAGAACATCCTTCTAGCCAAGCAGGCAATTGAGCTGGGCTATAATCCAAAGGTCTTTTTCGAAAGCGTTGGACCTTTTGCCCTCTGGTTTAGAAACATTTTTGGCGCCAATACGATTGAAGGACTGATGGGTGGCGGTGCCTGGAACCGAAAAAGTTCTCCTGCAGCCGCCGAGTTCTACGATGCAAGCATCGAGCGCTTTGGCGAAGGGGGAATTGATATGTGGGGGAATCTATACTATTGGGGTTCGCTGCAGTTTCTCGAGCAGGCTATCGAGAAGGCTGGAACCCTGAATCAGGAAAAGATCAGGGACATCATGGCTAAAGAGAAGTTCGATACAGCTCTGGGGAAGACCTGGTTTGATGAAAATCACAATTTGGCAGTGGAATGCCATCCCGGGGAGATTGGTCAGTGGATAAACGGTGAGTGGGAGGTTATTTTGCCTAAGGACAAGGCTACGGCAGAACCTATATTCCCCAAACCAGCGTGGCCAACGAAGTAGAACCGAATTGAGTTAAGGGAGCAAAAAGGGGCTGTCTAAAGGGTGCGCAAACAGCAATCCGAGAGGGTGGCCGTTGCATCCAGAGGACTAGTGCTGCACCTCTTAGACAGCCCTGTACCCCATTAAAATTATCAAGGAGGATGTGCAATGACTATGAGGCCGCTTCAAACTGATTTGTCCGTATTTAGTAAACTTGATTTTGAGAGGCCACCGGTGGGGGTTAAGTACCTGTTCTTCAGACCCAAAGGAATCGAACAGTTACCGATGGAAAAAAATCTAGCATTTTGCGAAATGCTTACAGAAGCACAGCGGGCTAAAGCACCCTTTTTTTTCAGCAAAGAGAATAATGAGACCTGTGTAGGCAAGATATTGTTAGGGATGACGGAGATGGAACCATTTGCGGAGGCCGGGCAAATTGGACCCAGATTGGGCATGGTTCAGGAAGCACGGGTTAACCACAACTTCTATCATCACGTTCCAAGATTCTCAAAGGGGATAATTAACTATGTGGCCTTCGCCCCACTAGAAAAAATAACATTCGAGCCAGATGTTTTAATCATCACTGCTACCCCGAAACAGGCAGAAATCGTGATGAGAGCGATGACCTATTCAACGGGTGAGCCCTATACCTCAAAGACCACCATTTTTATGGGATGCTCATGGATCTATGTTTATCCTTTTGAGACCGGTAAAGTAAATTACTTGATGCCCGAATGGATTCATGGAATGACGGGAAGAGAAATTTTTGCGCCGAATACGGTGTTGGTTTCCATTCCCTACCAATGGCTACAAACTGTGACGCAGAATCTGCGAGAGATAAAATTACAGTTTCATACGAGCAAAAAGGAGTATCTGGAGGAATTTCAAGAGATACTTGTCGATTTAGTTGAGGAGTCCAAGAATCCTTAACAAGTAAGAGAGAATATTGCCTAGGGGTGTGTGTAGTTTTAAGTTCTTGGCTCAACATGTAAGAAGGGGATTATAAATTGCACTATAGGTTTCACAAATGGCGTTTTATATGATTATTAAAGTAAAAATGTTGCCAAAAACCCTAATTACTATAAATGAAGAGAGGTGATAATGTCAGTTGTCATGTTTTTGCTCTGTGCCCTGTCAATGTGGCACCAGCGAAAGATACCATTCTTTTTGACTAGGGAGAAGTAAGACTGAGAGCAGCGAGCTTTCAGACAGGAAAAATGTGGCACAGCAAACTAACAAATGTCATGGGATGTTCATAGATATACATTTATCCGTATGTAAGCGGAGAATTAAATTACCATGTCACCAATCTCGTTCATGGTATGAGAGGAAGGCACGTGCTGCCCGACGGTGTGTTTGTTATCTCCATCCCATTTGACTTGCTTGGTCCAATAACAGAAAACTTACAGCATCTTGAGTGGGTCCTGCCAGAGTACATTCAAGATAGAGACACCAATGCACGCGAATTTGTCGAATTAATTCAAACATTAGAAAAGGAATCTCAAACCTAAAAAGTACATAAAGTAAAAAGTGCACCTAGACACCTAACGGAGCCTAAGGGGGAGGGTTAACGTTTGCAATTTCGGGCCTATCATGATACTGAGTAGGTATTACATTTCAAACTCTACCTATACATAAATTCGATATGTAAGGAGAAAGGTATGAAAAAAGTATTGGCAGTTACGGCAGGAAGAAAGTTCGGGAATTGTGAGATTCTGGCAAAAGAGGCATTGATGGTGGCGGAAGAACATGGTGCTGAAGTAAACCTGCTAAATTTGCATGATTTTAACATTAAGATATGCACAGGCTGCGAATCCTGCACTATGAAGATGGGCAAAGGTGAGTTGCCGGAATGTATCTACAAAGGCAAAGATGATATGGACCGGATCATGGAGCATTTCCTTGCTGCTGATGGCATCGTGATATCCATACCCAGCTTTGTGCTGCAGCCTCAGGGGCTCTATAAAACATTTATCGACAGATGGCTGCCGTATGAAGTGGCTTTGTTGATAGAAGCAGGAGTTTTGGAAGGAATTCCCGAACGGGTATCCGTCATCATTACGGTGGGCGGTTCGACCCAGAACTGGATGACGCTGACACTCCCCGCTCTGCAAATGTCAATGTTTATGCAGTCGATCAAGGTTGTTGATCAAATGATGGCTACCCGATGCGCGAGGCCGGGCCAGGTTCTTTTGTATCCCGAAGTTATTGACAGGGCGAAACTGTTGGGCGAGCGCCTTGTTCAGGCAATGGACACACCGTATGACAAGGTGAAGTGGCTCGGTGAAGAGAGCTGGTGTCCTGTGTGCCATTCAAACCTCATGATGCAGGGTACACCGCACTGGGATGGCACGTCATACCAAATAGAATGCGCAATGTGCGGAGCTGGAGGTTCTTTTGAGATTGAAGACGGAGCGGTCAAATTCGTGGTGGCTGAAGATGGACTGAAACATTGCCGCATATTCACAGAGGGACGCTTTAACCATTTGCAGGAAATCATAGAAACGCATAAACATGCCTTCCAGAACATTGAAACAATTAAATCAATGGGTGAAAAATATAAAAAATACAAGCTACCGGGTATTGGACGATAGGTTCGAGCGTGACGTATGTGTTGCGCGCTCCACGCCCGTACCTCAAGCTTATTGTTAGATTTAATCCAAATATAAGAATATGTGATGGTGTCAAATATTTTAAAAGATAAAATTGATTCTGAAGTTAGAAAAGATGAAAGCGGATGTGATCACGACTTGGAGTTTTTTGATAGCTTCCCTGAATATGAAATTTACCAATGTAAAAAGTGTAAGAAGCGCAAATTTGTAAAGGATGATGGAGAAGTAACATGGGAGTGATTTTCTCTACGTATTAAAAGCTCCGATAGCCTCTGGATCACAGAAACCAGAATATGACCATGGCCACTGAACCTTCAGGAATCCGTGCGAAGCTTTACGAGATCATCTTTGAGGCTGACACCACTGCGGGCAAGGCCTTCGACATTGCCCTGCTGATCACCATCATCCTCAGCGTGATTGCCGTTCTGCTCGAAAGCGTCGCCGGAGTCCGAGCGCGTTATGGTACCTGGCTGCGAGCCTTCGAGTGGCTGGTGACAATCCTCTTCTCCATCGAGTACTGCCTGCGCCTCTTCTGCGTCGGCAAACCCCTCCGATACGCGCGCAGCTTTTACGGGATCGTTGACCTCTTGGCGATCATCCCCACGTTTCTCAGCGCCTTCGTGATCGGCGCCCAATCACTGATCGTGATCCGCACCTTGCGCCTGCTGCGGGTTTTTCGGGTGCTCAAGCTCGTCCACTTTGTCGGCGAAGCCCGGGAACTGCGTGCGGCCCTGCGCGCCAGCGCCCGCAAGATCATCATTTTTCTCGGTGCGGTCCTCACGATCGTGGTAATCGTGGGTGCGCTTATGTACCTCATCGAAGGAGAGGCCAACGGATACACCAGCATCCCCGAGTCGATCTACTGGGCCATCGTTACTATGACCACCGTGGGGTACGGCGACATCGCGCCGCAAACGCCGCTCGGCAAACTACTAGCTGCGGCGATCATGATTCTCGGTTACGGTATCATCGCCGTGCCCACCGGCATCGTCACCGTTGAGATCGCCGGAGCGGTACGCGGACGGATCTCAACACGGGTGTGCCCCCAGTGTGCCTCCGAGGGCCACGACCCCGACGCTGCCTACTGCAAGTACTGCGGTACGCGGCTCTGATGTGCTCCGGAATTCGGATTTCCCTTTACAGGGTACAGAAGGACTGAACTTCGACTTTGTCTGCGAGGATCTTTCTGACCAAGGATTCGTCCTGACTAGAAAAGCGAATGCAGACGCCGCAGTCTGAGCTGAGGTGGCGGGGTACGGGGATGAGCTTATACTCGATTCCCTCTTTTTTGAGGAGTTTTTCCGCCATCAGCGCCCCACTTGTTGAGTGAAAGAGTACCACGCCATACGAGTTCGCTTGCTTGTCCTTCACCATGTTCCCCCTCGATCAAACTGCAAAAAGCATCTCTTTCTTCGGGACACGAACTACCCCTCTTTGTGGGATCGGGCGGCGATCTTTCTTACTGCCTCTATAGCAACGGCGATCTCTTCTTCGGTGGTGAAGTACCCGGCGCTCAGGCGGACGGTCCCCTGGGGAGAAGTGCCGACGGTCTGGTGGGCTGCAGGGGCACAGTGGAGCCCCGGTCGGCTCATGATACCGAATTCCTCATCGAGCTCCATGGTAATCTCTGAGGGGGAAAGGTCGCTCATGGTGAAGGAGCAAATAGCCACCTGTCTTGTTGCATCGCCGCATCCGTGGACGAGAACGCCGGGGATGCCTTGCAGTCCCTCAATGAGCATGCGCGTCAACCCCTCCTCTTTGGCCCGGATGTGAGCAACGCCCTGCGCGCGGCAGAAGCGGACCCCGGCGCCTAAGCCGGCAATCCCAACGGTATTCGGCGTGCCACTCTCGTACTTGTCGGGCATGAAATCAGGCTGCTCCTGGGATTCGGAGCGGCTTCCGGTCCCCCCTCGCATCAGGGGTTCGAGTTTCTCCTCCACGCCCTCCCTGATGTATAGGCCGCCGGTACCTTGGGGCCCATAGAGTGATTTGTGGCCGGTAAAGGCGAGGAGGTCAATCTTCATCGCATCAACGTCGATGGGATAGGCCCCGGCTGTCTGGGCGGCATCGATGCAATAGGGTATACCATGTGCGCGGGCGATTTCGCCGACCTCGGCAACGGCCATGAGCGTCCCAACGATGTTGGAGGCATGAGTTGTAACGATCAACCTGGTATTTTTCTGTATGGCCTTTTCGATCTCCCGGGGATTGAGCTCCCCTTGGAGGGAGCAGGGGATGATAGTGAGCTCTACGCCCTTTTTCTCCAATGCACGCAAGGGGCGCATTACGGAGTTGTGTTCCATGCTGGTAGTGATGCAGTGGTCGCCGGGTTGCAGCATGCCGTTAATAGCTATATTCAGAGACTCGGTGGCATTTCGGGTAAAGCAAATGCGCAAGGGATCATCGATGCCGAAGAGCTCGGCCAGGGCCTCGCGGGCCTCAATGAGGATGCGACCGGCCTCAATGGAAAGCTGGTGGCCTGAACGCCCTGGGTTGGCGCCGATAGAGCGCATGAAGTGCTCCATTGCCTGCCACGTCGCATCAGGCTTGGGCCACGAGCTTGCCGCGTTGTCGAGATATATTACCGAGGGTTTTTTCATACGGCCAGCTACTTTTTCGCGATCATAATGCGATACCCTGTACCGTTTTGTTTGACCCCTTTGACCTTCCACCCCTGGCTCGTCGCGGCCCGCGATACGTTCTCCTTAGAGGTATCGGTATCAACCAGGATGGCGATCTCTCCCTTTTTGACTTTCTTTATTTTCTCCATTGTCAGCATAACGGGCTGGGGGCAAGAGAGTCCCCGTGCATCTACCATATCGCTCATCATTATTCCTCCTTTAGGCGACCTTTTTTCTCATGGTGAACCCTATAAACAGACAAACTACGAGGCCGATAATCACGGCGGCGATCCCATGAGGACCGACACCGTTGGGTGAGCTGGCCAGGGCAAAATTGTGGGCAAAGCCGGCCCCAACAATCATCCCCAGGACAAAGACGGCTGCGTCACCGTCACCTTCACCGGCCAAAAAGAGCTGGCGTCCTGGGCACCCCCCGGCCAGGGCAAAGGCCAGTCCGGCCAGCACCATCCCCACGAAGTTCCAGAGGCTCATGGTGTGCGCTACCGGTTGGTTGGCAAAACCGGGGTGAAACTGCTTGAGGATCAGGTTGGTGATGAAGGCGACTACCACCAGGGCAACGACCCCTGAAAAGAGATGGGTCTGGCGGAATAAGATCAGATCCCGAAAGGCCCCCATGGTGCAGAAGCGACTCCGCTGGGCCAATATCCCCACGGCAAGGCCCACACCCAGGGCGATAAAGAGCGGGGCATGCATGACGCCAGGACCCTTGATGCTGTAAAAGAGGATCCCGCTTTTGTCCTGTCCCTCGACCTGGGGGTAGAGGAGCATAAGGACGAGGAAACCCAGCATGATCAAGGGCAAAAGCCACCCCACCGAGGTGTGCGTTTTCTCAGCTCGCCCCAGGTTATATCCCCCCCGGAGAAACAGGGTGCCGATCCAGATCCCGCCAACAAGGCCGAGGATGCCGAAGATGGCATTCCAATCCCCCCCGGCCAAGCGCAGCATGGCCCGCCACGGACACCCCAAAAAGACCAAGGCCCCGATCATGGCGAAGGCCCCCAGCACAAACCGCACAATGGGTGCAGAGCCTGCCCGGGGACGAAATTCCTTAAAGAGATAGGCGGCGATGAGCGCACCCAGGACAAACCCGATAATCTCAGGACGCATGTACTGGACTACGGCCGCACGATGAAACCCCAGGGCGCCGGCTATATCCCGCTCGAAGCAGGCCACGCAGATGCCCATGTTGCCGGGGTTCCCCCACTTCTGCAAGAGGGGGGCAAACACACCGATGAAAGCCCCTACACTGATAATTCCCCAACGCGATGCAAAGAATTTTCGTATCATACGCCTCATCTTCTCCTTATTTTTTATGAATTTTCTACTATTGAGGACTTATATATAAGGTCATTAAATATGTCAAATTGAAAATTTCAATAATAAATCATGACGTTTATCGGGTTTTTCTATGGCAGGGATTGACTGAGTCATATCTTTTTGAACCCCTTGCTCTGTCACAGATGTTTGGTGGCCAAAGGCCT
>CAYWLI010000007.1:0-7510 GCA_964459135.1 uncultured Thermodesulfobacteriota bacterium
GCTTGTCTCGCGTGTAAATTGCAAAACGGGCTCATGTGTCTGAACATATGTTTTTCTTGACAAACCGATCATTTTCTCGGAATATACTAAGATACCTGAGGAGAAGACGATGGTCGGGGATAAGGACAGGATCTTCGAACTTGCGCAAAAAATCACGCAAAAAAAAGGCCTCAAAAAATCCATTAAAGAATATCAACAGTTCTTGGAAAAGAACCCCAGTGACATTAAAACGAGAATCAAACTCGGCGATCTCTTTTTGCGGCGAGGAAATCTCGATAAGGCAGTAAAAGAGTACTTCAAAGTTGGAGAGCGCTATATCAGCGAAGATTTAGACCTCAAGGCCATCGCTATGTTTAAAAGAATACTCGTGTTGAGCCCCATGATGATCGAATCGTATTACAAACTTGCGGATCTTTACCATAAGCGAGGGCTCTTCGGTGAGGCCAGGCTTCAGTATCAAAAGGTCTTAGAAATCGACCCCAAGGATAAGAAGGCGCAGGATGGCTTACGGATGATTGAAACCAAGGTAGCCAAGACCAGCACCTCCGAGCAAAAGATCGTCGAAGATACCATCAGGGAAAAAGATCCGGTTTGGAATGCCATCTTACAAGAGCTACAACGACAGCTATCTGCCCAATTGAGGGAAGATGATTACCAGACGCACTACCATTTAGGGGTCGCCTTTAGAGAAATGGATCTCTTACAAAAAGCCATAGAAGAATTTAAGATCGCCCTTGCGGATCCCAATTTGGAGTTTTCGGGTTATCTCATGCTCGGGATGTGCTATCGTGAAATGGGGAATTATAATGAGGCATTAGAATATTTAAAAAAAGCGCTTAGGATAAAACCTCTCACCACTCAGCAGTACGAAGATATCTATTATCAATTAGGTCTGACGTATGAAGCAGGAGGGCAGGCGAAAGATGCCCTTGAGGCTTTCAATAAAGTGACAGAACTGAAGGGGGGCAAGGCCTCTGCTGATTTTCAATCGAAGGTGCAAAAACTAAAAGAACAAGTACAGGGGTTATGATCGCCCTACACCCTTCATATTGTATCATATAACGTCTTGCTATGAAAAATCCAGACAAGAAAAATTGGATCATACTGGAGATTGTGAGGGATTACCTCTGTTCCTACATACACTTTCAATCAATGTATGCTCAATATAAGGCACAAACCTTGAGCTTTGATGACGTGGAGAAGTTTGTCACTGACAAAGACCCTACCCTACCCCTGTTTAATCTCAAAGAATCATGCCATATGCTCTTCCGATATCAGGGAGAAGAAGAATGTAGCGATGAAGAGAAATTATTGGACCTCGCTGTTGGTTCTATCTTCCACGAGGCGATGAAAATCCGTGAGAATCTCTACATCCTCGAGGTATACAAACCCCGCTACCTGCAGATTCAGAACAGTCAAGATTCATCCGATCACAAAAGCAACCTGCTGCAAGAGTTTACAAAGATCGGCATGAGGACCGAGAAACGTTTGGCTGAAAGCATACTTGAGACG
This sequence comes from uncultured Thermodesulfobacteriota bacterium, assembly GCA_964459135.1. Classification (GTDB taxonomy): domain Bacteria; phylum Desulfobacterota; class B13-G15; order B13-G15; family RBG-16-54-18; genus CAYWLI01. Next base: position 1,513 of record CAYWLI010000007.1, read on the forward strand.
AAGCGACTCCTGAACGATACCCTCAAACAGCTTGCCCATCTGCTACCCCGTTATAGGGATAACCCAGTGCTCATGAGATTTCTGTTACGCAACAAGGAACTCCTGCAGCAGGCCTTCGGCAAGAGAAAGGGATTAAAGGTAATCACCGATATGTACCCCGGGGGCTTAGGTGAGGCCTATGATGTAGAGGGGCGGGGTTATTTGGCTAGTGAGCACTACGATCTTGCTGCCGAATTTTTTAATCGCGCCCTAAAATATAGGATCCACGATCAAACGTTGAAAGGCCTTTACCTCTATGCCCGCGGCATGGATGGCTATTACAACAATAGATACCCCTTGACGCTACGATCCTTTCACAAGCTCCTTTCCTTCGCTGCTGTTTTGAAAGATGTCAATGGTTACCTTGCAAAGGTAGAAGAGGTGTGCAGAAAGATCGGACGTGAATACCTGGAAGACAAAAAGAGAAAACAGGGACATGGCGCCTTACAACTCGCCGATAAGATAAGAAGCTTATCATCTACGAGATAAATCATTTAGTTACAATTAGTTATGATTAATACTTCATAAGAATTGTGAAGTATATTTATCCTTAAAGTCTAGCCCTCCACCGGTTTTGCATATTTTCCACTTCTCAGATATTATTCGAACAGAGGGAATGTTACGCACCACGCTGACATCCTAGAGATGTCTCAGCGTTTGCTTCAATTGGTAATCATCTACGAGAGAGGGGTCTTCGCGCAGGATTGCGATCTCTCGGTCCAAGGCGCTTAGAAGCGTGGCCTTATTCTGTGGCATCTGACCATTTAATGGCATATAATTAGAGATGTGATCACTCAAGAACTCTGAGGTTACTTCGAGATTTTCGATGATTCTTCGCTCCTCCTGTAATATTACATCAGGGGGAGGCAGGATAAAATTGCCTTTTTGTCTCATCGCAAAGAGAGATGAACCTGTCTGGGGGATCAGATTTCTCACCCTGATAAAGTGCGGATCAATCCTATTCAGAACCGCTGCGGTGCCATCGGCGTGTTCTTTCCACCGCTGCATGCCGCCGACACCGAGCAGGATATAGAGAGAAAGCTCAAACCCCGCCTCCTTAGCCTTACATCCGGCCTCTATCATCTCCTCGGGCGTCGCACCCTTCTTGATAAACTGCAGGGTCTCTGCATCGCCTGTCTCCAAACCAACATGTAATCGGGTCAAACCGGCTTCACGTAATTGTTTGAGCTCATCCAGATTCTTCTTCGCAATAGTCTTGGCGCGAGCATAGCTGGTGACGCGCTCCAAGTGGGGAAACGACACATAGAGGGAGTGCAGTACCCCACAGAGGAGTTCAGTTCTGACCATAAGGCTGTTGGAATCCCCGATAAAGGCAGTGCGGGTTGATTCCCCATAGAGCTCGGCAGCAGCCTCGATATCCTCCCTGATCTCTTCAAGAGGACGTCGTTCAAAGGGGATATCCTTATACATAGAACAGAAGAGACACTTATTCCACGGGCAGCCCCTGGTGACACGCAGCAAAAGGCTGTAGGCCTCACTCGGAGGCCTGTATGGGGGAAAATCATACCCCCTCTTTTTCAACCGCAATCTCCCGACAGCCATATTCTCTTGTACCGATTAATTATAGTACCCACCTCCGCTTTGTGCAAGGATATCATCGAGGTCGAAAAAAAGGGAGCGGGTCATTATGAGCACGCTTACAGCTCCTCCCCTGTTTTTTTTCAGTCACCTACCCTTTTGTCTGAACTAACTATCATTATAACTTAACAGCTTTTATGAAAGTGTTCCTGGTTCCTTTTTTCTGGGCTTAAAACGATGTTTAATAATAGCACCCTCGTCTGCAGATGATGCCAATCTTGAGTAGAGGCTCAAATATCCTTGTCTAACCTTGGGCTCAGGCTCTTGCCAGTCCTTTAAGCGCTTCTCTATTTCATCATCTGAAACATGTAAGTCAATGGTACTATTGATTATATCGATGCTAATTTTGTCGCCATTCTCAACGATCGCAAGCGGGCCCCCTTCAGCAGCCTCCGGGGAAATATGTCCGACAAAGCATCCGTTATTCGTGCCTGAGAAACGCCCATCAGTAACTACCGCAGTGGATGTATTTAAACCCATGCCATTGAGATATTTCAACGCCCTGTACATTTCAACCATTCCCGGCCCACCCTTCGGTCCTTCATATCTGATGACGACAACATTCCCTTTTTTGATCTTCCCATCTAAAATAGCTTTGTTCGCCTCCTCTTCAGAATCAAAGACTACCGCAGTACCGGTGAACTGTCTTACACTCGGATCTATTGCTGCGGGCTTGCTGATCCCTGTCTTGGGGGCTAGGTTCCCTCTTATCACAGCCAATCCGCCTGAAGTTGCAAATGGTTGATCCATGGTCGTGATAACTTCATTCCGTTCCGGAAATCTATAGTGAAAGGTATCAATGTTCTTCTTCATCGGTTGTCCGGTACAGGTCATCGCGTCCATATGCAGTAAGGATCGAAGCCGATCCATGACACGAGGGATTCCGCCGGCCCGCCACAGATCCTCCATATCCCACTTCGCAGCCGGATAGACTTTTGCAATAGTCGGCGTATTTTTACTGAACTCATCAAAGGTATCCATGATGTTGATGTCTGCTTCGGCTTCATAGGCTAAGGCGCACAAATGAAGGACGGCATTGGTCGATCCCCCAATCGTCAAGCAGACTTTTACTGCGTTTTCTAAAGATTTTTTATTGATGATATCCCTGGCGGTGAAACCTTTCTTGACCAGATTGCATATGGCTTCTCCTGATTGTTCAGCCAATCTCAACCTGTCCGCATAGACAGCGGGTATTGCCGCACCGTCAGTCAGGGTCATACCCATGGCCTCAGCCAGGCAGCACATCGTGTTGGCTGTCCCCATAAAAGAACAAGAACCACAGGTCGGGCACGATAGATCTTCAATAGTCTGATATTCTTCCAAAGAAATTTTCTCGGTTTTATACATCCCCAATGCCTCTGAAACAGATGTTGCGTCAGATTTGCGCCCGGCAAATTCCACCCCGCCGAGCATCGGACCACCGGGTACGAGGATGGCCGGCATATCAAGCCTGGCTGCGGCCATTAACATGCCCGGCACGATTTTGTCACAAGAAGCCAATAACACAATGCCATCAAGTGGATTCGCCGCGGCCATTATCTCTACAGAATCGCATATCACTTCTCGTGAAGGTAAGACGTAATTGAAATTCTCTTTTGCAAGGGCGTCACATAATCCGATGACACCAAACTCGTACACCGTACCTCCGGCACGGTGAATCCCTTTTTTGACCTGTTCACTGATTTGATTAAAGTGGACATGTCCCGGTATCAGTGTGTTCCATGAGTTCGCAATACCTATCGCAGGTCTTTGTGTCGTCAAATCATCGTCAGAGTAGCCCATGCCTTTAAAGACATTTCTGATATCCGCATTTTCCAGGCCGATCAGTGACTTGGAACTCCTTAATGTTTTTTTATCTTTCATCTTACTTTCCTTTCTTACTATTTCCATCAATCCTGTTCAAGGTCTCCCCGGGAAAAATCTCAATACAATCGAATCAAATAAGCTTTTTAACGATACGGACAATATCCTCCTCGGAAGGTTCTCGAGGATTAAATTGACACTGGACACTGTTAAAAGTTTCCTGAACGATGATCTCCATATGCTTATCCACATAGCCGAAATCCCTTAGCCTCGCTGATATACGGATTTCCTCAAGCATGCTGTCAAGCATCTGATATGGTGCGCTATTTAACGCATCATCCTTCCCCTTCCCGTCTATTATTCCCATAGCCCTGAAGATATCGATCACCTTTTCTTCGGCAACCTCCGCATTGTAGGCCAGAACATGGGGAAGGACCATACCGCATGCCTGGCCGTGGGGCATATGATAAAGGGCACAGATAGGCATTACCATGGCATGACATAGCCCCATATGTGCATTCATTCCGGCGACCATAGCCATTGTTGCCCCAACCTGTACGGTTTCACGGGCATCGATATTTTCCCCGTTGTGATAGGCGGTCTTCAGTCCGCTACTTATCAACTCAATGGCCTTTATAGAAAATAACCTGGTAACGATATTCGCATCTTTTGATACATAGGATTCTATCCCATGGGTCAGGGCATCAACCCCACTATTAGCAGTTATTTCAGGCGGCATGAGTATGGTCAACTCCGGATCAGTTATCGCGACCTTCGGACAGATGAAGTTAGTGAGAATGAGGAATTTGGACTGTATGGCTTCGTCTATAAGAACGGATCCATCCGATATTTCACTACCGGTCCCGGCAGTGGTAGGCACGGCTATAAGTTTTCGTTCTAATGGCGCAGGCACCTTATTGAAGCCGGAATAGTCTCTGATATGGCCGCCGAATTGGGCGACGATAGCAAGGGCTTTTGCCACATCGATCACACTGCCGCCTCCCACAGCAAGAATTGAGTCAAATTTCTTCAAATCAAGATTATCGATAAGATTTTCAATAAGAGTCACGGTCGGTTCAATGGTAACTTTATCGCATACGGTATAGTCTACTTTGAATTTTTTTAAGGATTCGATAACCGGTCTCACCACTTCTAATTTCAACAACATTTTATCGGTAATAAGAAGTGTTTTTTTACAACCGAGGTCTTGTAATATCCCCCCCGATTCGGCTGCAAGTCCCCGTCCATGACGCCAACTTGTGGGGAAATCAAATTTTATGGCAAGATCATTTTGGATCATCTTTTTCTCCCATTACCTCATTATGCTACCGATATTCTGCTAATCCCAGGCAATAACCCAGCGGCCTTGAATTTGTCTTTTATGTAATTTGTCGGCAACATCATTAATATCTTCGAGCTTGACCTTATTAGTGACGAGCTTATCCAGTTTCAGATCGTGCGTCATGGCCATTTGTGTAAGATAGGGGATGTCGATGTGCGTGGATATCATGCCATAAATTTGTCCTAAAATGGATTTTTGATGAAAAGGCAGGGTTTGTAACAGAAGATTTGTTGTTTGATCTTTTGGCGTAATGCCAGAAACAACGACTGTGCCACTCATCCCGGTAGACCAGAAGGCCTGAATGATCGCCCCCGGATCTCCAATGGCTTCAAAAGCAAAGTCTGCTCCTGTGCCGGTAATCTTCTGAATTTTAGGCACCGGATCGTCCTTGCTGTTGCAGATGAAATGGGTTGCACCGAATTCTTTAGCCAGATCCTCTTTACTTGCTTCAATATCGACTGCAATCACAGGATAGGCGTGTCGTAACACACAGGCCCGTAAGATGTTTAAGCCAACACCACCCATACCAAAAACAGCGACTTTATCGCCTGGCTGCACTTTGGCACAATTGGTTACTGCACCCCATCCTGTCGGAACGCAACAGCCCATGAGACAGGCATATTCCAAAGGAAATTCTTTTGTTATAGGAATCAAGCCGTTTTCCGGTGCTACGGTGTAATTAGAAAATCCAGATACGAAATTACCATGGCGCACCATGTTGCCGTCCTTATCGGTTATTCTTGATGTGCCGTCCAACAGCATTCCTTCCAGAAAGTAGTCGAATGTACCACTGCAAAGATATCCTTTGCCTCTACGGCATTGATGACATTCGCCGCACGGTACCATCCACGTCGCTACGACGTGATCGCCCTTTTTCAACTTTGTACAACCTGGCCCAACCTCTTCGACGATACCTGCCGCTTCATGACCGGCAACAAATGGCAGGGCCATATCCACATCTCCGAGCAAATTATGTAGATCTGAATGACAATAGGCCGTATAGACATATCTGACAAGCGCTTCCTTTTCTTTTGGTGGTGCCAATTCCAACTCTTCAATACTATACGGTTGCTTAGTTTCCCTTATTACCGCACCTCTAATTTTCATAAGAATATCCTCCTTTGCTGGTTAGATTGTCCAAGAAATGGATATATAAAATCCATACTGCTCTATGAACATAATTTTACCTTATCATATGGAGTTTAACAATAGTTG
>CAYWLI010000007.1:7610-35374 GCA_964459135.1 uncultured Thermodesulfobacteriota bacterium
TGATGTTCAGTTGTAAGCCTAAGCCTGCAGATGAGCAAGCGATCCTTCTGGGTGCCATCAATTCCATGACTGGTGTAGAGGCGATGGTGGGTACTGAGCACAGGTGGGCGTATCAGCAGGCGGTTGACGACATCAACGCCAAAGGCGGGGTATATGTCAAAGAGCTCGATAAGAAGTTACCTTTAAAACTCATTGTAGCGGATGATAAGAGTTCGGTTGATGGTGCGGCGGCAGCTGCGGAAAAACTCATCAAGCTGGAAAAGGTGGACTTTGTCCTGGGCACTGTCTCCACTCCAATGAACACTTCCGGTGCCGCTGTCGCTGAGAAGTATAAGAAGCTCTATGTTACCACCACATTCTTTCCAGAGATGTTTGCGGATCAACATTTCCAATGGGTTGCTGACTCATTCTTTTCTATCATGAATCTGGCGGGCAGCGCAGCGGGGTGTCTTGATGCCATTCCTGAAGACCAGAGGCCGAAGAACTTCTGTGTCCTGGTAGGAGACAACCCGGATGGGCATGGTTTTGGAGGCGGGGCGAAAGCAATCTTAGAGAAATATGGGTACAATCTGGCCCTGTATGAGCCATTTATTGAGGGGTCCAAGGACTTCTCCTCGTCCATTCTCAGAATGAAGGCGGCTAAGGTTGACGCGCTCATCACTTTGATTAATTCCACCGACGGCATGACGCTCATACGTCAGTTAAAGGAAAATAATGTCAATCTGAAGTATATCTGGGGCGCGAAGGGGTTTTGGCCCATCGAATTCGGTGAAGCCCTTGGCAAAGATGCTGATTATATTGTCAGCGACGGGCATTGGGCCGAGGCTTTGGGGGCTCCCGGTTCAAAGGAGCTTGGCAAAAAGTATAGAGCCGAATTTGGCAAAACGAAGTACTCGGTCACCATCGGGAACTTCTACTCCCTTGTCCAGCATCTCGCCCAGGCCATTGAGGCGGCTGGATCGATTGACTCAACCAAAGTCAGGGATGTCTATTACAGCGGTACGTTCGTGGCTAAAGATACTACCGAGGGCGACCTTGCCTTTAACACCAGTGGACTGGCCGAATTCCCGGCGGTGGCCCTGCAGTGGATGGGAGGGAAACGCATGCCGGTATGGCCTATATCTCCGAAGGTGTGGACCCTCGAGTTGATCCCGCCCTGGGATCAGCGATAAGCGTAGCTATTTAAAGTAACGTCTGCTCCATAAACTTAAAGTTTACCCCCGGTCATCCCCGGAAACCTGGAGAGCCGGGGGTAAATTTTTACTTGAATGAAATAAGAGTATCGCTGATATTACCTAGCGGGGGGGCAATATCTTGTCCTTAAGTCCCATGATGCCTGTGGGCAGGAACTTCATAACAAGGATGATAATGATACCCGACAGCATAGGATGTATCTGCCCCACATAGACATCCCCGTAGGAAAAAAGCAACCCCACTATAAAAGCGCCTATGATGGGACCGAAAATCGTCCCGTTGCCCCCCAGTACGCATATAAGAATAGGGAGGAACATCCAGTTAAGGTTCATCACGGCCGGAGGGCTGATGATAAACAGGTAATAAGCAAACAGGCTGCCGCAAACCCCCATTATAAAAGACCCGATGGCAAAGGCCAGGACCTTGTACTTCAGGATATGAACTCCATGTGAGGCAGCTGACATCTCGTCTTCCCGGATGGCCTTCAGGGCCAGGCCAATCCTGGACCGTGTCAGGAAATATACCACGGCCGTCGCTAAGATGGCCAGAAGAAGGGCGGTCCAGTAATAGATATGCATTGATGTAAAGTTGTCGGCCGGGATGCGTAAACCCATGGCTCCCTCTGTAAATTTCCCCCCTCTTAAAATCACTATTCTGAGAACTTCAGCGGCGGCCAGGGTGCCGAAAGAAAAATAATCCCCCCTGAGCCGAGCTACCAGTAGGATACCTATAAAGATAGCGAAGATTGCCGGAACGAGCCCACTCAGGGCCATAACCAATGGGTCAAAGTAATACCCTGTTTTGGTGATATCGTGGAGCCAGATAATGGCAGTGGTATAAGCCCCGAGGGCAAAGAAGGCGTGTGTACCTAGGCTGATCTGCCCGGTATATCCCGCAATCAGGTTCCACCCCTGAGAGAGAATGATGTAGAGGAAGCACAGGAACAGGTAATAGGCGAAGAAAGAATCGACATCACTATAGAATGGTAACGCGCCTAAAGCTATGATGGCAAGAGCAAAAAAACTTATAGATATATTTCTCTTACCTGTTTTTAAATATGTATATATGCTATCTTTCATGCTCATTTTCTCTGTGAGGTCCTACGCTTTCTCGCTTGTTGCCCCCCCGAAGAGGCCCTGAGGTCTGAAGTTCAATGCCAGCAAGAATACTGCAAAGACTATGGCTTGGGACCATGCGGCGCCTACAAAATAGGTACCCAGCAGCTCGATGAGTCCCAGGATAATGCCGCCCAGAAATGCCGCACCCACCCGGCCGATACCACCCAGGGTTAAAGCTACCAGCGCTTTAATGGCAAAATCAATACCATACACAGGGTCAAAGGAATAGGTTGTCGCCAGGGTGGTTCCGGCTATAGCCGCGAGTCCGATCCCGATTGCGAAGGTAACGGCATTGACCCGGTCGGGGTTGATTCCCATCAGTGTGCTGGCTTCCACGTCCTCTGAAACGGCCCTTACGGCAGTTCCTATAAGGGTCTTCTTTAAAAAGGTGGCAACAGCTATGGTCGCCAGAATAGCCAGCACTAATCCAATCACCCGGACAAGGGTAAAATGCATTCCAAAGAGTCTGAACGTATAGAATCCGTATGAGCTCACCACTGCCCTGGGATTAGGGGTCCAGACTACAGTCATGAAGTTTTCCAGAAAAAACATCAGCCCTACGGCTATCAAAAGGGAACCGATTCTGTCCTTAAAAGCGGCTGCTTCCCTGAAAAGGCCATAATAAAATGCCGTGCCGAGCAACAAAGCAGCCAGTATAATAGGAATGAGAGACAAATACGGATCAATACCGAGGAGAGAGAATAACCAGAAGCAAAAATAAGCGAACAGGACAATGACCGCTCCCTGCGCGATAAAAACAATCCGCATGGTTCCGAAGATCAGGCTGAGTCCGATAGCGGCTATGCCGTACATGCTTCCAAAAAGGATGCCATTGACCACAACCTGAGCAATAAGTCCAATATCACCCATTATCGTTTCCTCGCACGCTCCCCGATATAGGCCTTCCGGATTTCCTCGTCCACCAGAAGCTCATCGCCTCTGCCGCTCATAACAATCTTACCGATCTTCAGTACAAAAGCCTGGTGGGCAATCTTCAGGGCCTGATGAATGTTCTGCTCCACAAGAAGGATAGTCACCTTCAGTGTGTTCAGGGTATGTATCAGTTCAAATATCGACCTCACTAAAAGGGGACTCAATCCGAGAGAAGGCTCATCAAGCATAATAAGCTTTGGGCGGGCCATTACGGCCCGGCCGATGGCGAGCATCTGCTGTTCACCGCCGCTCAATGTGCCGGCTTTCTGATCTTTTCGATCTTTGAGCACGGGGAAAAGATTATAAACGCGCTCCAGAGATTCAAGGAAAAAGGGACGGGCTGCGGGAGTATAGGCGCCGAGTTTCAGGTTCTCCAGGATCGTGAGATCAGCAAATAGACGTCGCCCTTCTGGTACATGGATGATGCCCCGGTCAACAATATCCTGAGGTTTCATTGTGTGCAGCGGTTTATCGGTAAAGACTATCTCCCCCTTGCGGGGATGGAGCAGCCCGGAAATCGTCTTTAATAGTGTCGTCTTGCCGGCGCCGTTGGCTCCCACCAGCGCTACAATGGTGCCTTCATCCACGTGTAGTGATACTTCGCGAAGGACCTGAACATCGCCGTACCAGACGTCTAAGTTTTTTACTTCAAGCAACGGGTTCGCCAAGGTATGCCTCGATTACTTTAGGATCATTTGCTACCTCGTCCGGCTCCCCATCGGCAATCTTCAGACCGTAATCCAGTACCACCACGCGATCACAAAAATCAAGAATAGCATCCACCTTGTGTTCGATCCACAAGATAGAGATCTTTCTTTCATCTCGCGCCCTCTTGATCACCTGAAGTAATGTTTGGATCTCAAAAGGGGTAAGACCGGCCATCGGCTCATCCAGCAGTGTAACCGCCGGCATTGAAGCTAAGGCCATGGCCACCTCCAGTAAACGCCGGTCTGAGAGGGTTATATGCGCCGTCAATATGTCTTTTTTTTCAGACAGCTCAACAAGATCCAAGGCCTCTAATGCCCTTTCCCCGGCCCCTTTGCCCTGATGCTTCCGACCATATACAGAACCCACCATTACATTTTCTAGTACTGTCATCTTGAGGAAGGCCTTAACAAGTTGGAAGGTCCTCGAGATTCCCATGTGGCATACCTTGTGGGGAGCGAAACCGGTAATTTTACGACCCAAAAGGTAAACATCACCTCGATCTGGTTTATAGATCGAGGTGATGACATTGAACAAGGTAGTTTTCCCCGCACCATTAGGACCGATAAGCCCTACGATTTCGTCCTGCCCCAGACTCAGGTCTACGTTTACCAAAACCTGCAGCCCACCAAAGTTCTTGCAAATCTTGTCCAAACGGAGAACAGCGCTATTCTTATTCATTGTTTAGTCCTAGCCCTGTACGGTCATGGTATTTGATAAGGGACTCCTCTGTGTATAGTCAAAGTAGTATAGGGCAGATCGCATAGGTTTCTTAATCTGAATTTTACAAAGGGTAGTAAAAAACACTGCTCATGTCAAGCTAGATATACTCATCCGTATTTGGTATTTGGAATGAGAGGATATCTGGGAGCCTCCTTGTTTTTTTTATTAGGGTTCTGCATAAAGAACTTATCGAAAAATACAAAGGGGAACAAAAAAGATCTGAGGGTCTAGGTGCAATCGCCTCCTTCTGATAATCTGAAGGGATGAATGAATCCCATTGTAGAACCTCCATCCACAACGAGGACAGCTCCCGTCATGTAAAAGACCAGACGCCAGGAATCTCAAGGGGATCGGCCACGCCACCCTTCGGTCCCAATCATCAATGTTTTGGTCCTTGCATTCAGATGTTGATGTTCATCTTGAACAAACAAAAATCTCTTTGACCTAATTTCTCGGCCTTTGTCGCCTTACCGGAGGCCACTGAGATAATCTCTTCAAGGATCCGTTCCCCTGCGGACTGTACCGTTTCCTTCCCTTCAATAATCTTACTCACGTCGATATCCATATTGTCTCGCATTTTGAGATACGTGTCCCTATTAGCGGTAATCTTGATGACCGGTGCGATGGGCGTTCCCAGCGGATTTCCCCTCCCCGTGGTAAAGACAATGATCTGTGCCCCGCCTGCTACCATACCGGTGAGCTGTTCAATATCATGGGCAGGGGTATCCATATAGACCAATCCCTTTTTTGTGGGGTGAGAGGCATATGGTATGAACTCTTCAAGGGGACTGGTTCCTCCTTTATAAATGCACCCGAGGGATTTCTCCTCAAGGGTCGTGATGCCTCCGGCTATGTTCCCCGGCGCGGGATTGGCCTCGCGGATGTTCTGTCCCGCTGCAATCGCCTTATTCTCCCACCACGCTACTGCATCCAAAACCTGTTGCGCCATCTCCGGTGTACGTGCCCTTCTGGCAAGGAGGTGTTCAGCTCCAATCAGTTCAGGTGTCTCCGAGAGTATTGCCGTTCCACCCTCAGACACCAGCATGTCGCAAGCGGCACCAACCGCTGGGTTTGAGGCTAAACCGGAGGTGTAATCGGACCCGCCGCATTCAGTGCCGAGAATCAGCTCGCTCAGGGGGATCGGCTCACGATTGAGCCGTGCAGCGTCTTCATGCATCTCTTTTACGATCTTCTTCCCCAGGGCGATCGTCTTCGTCGTACCCCCGATATCCTGGATCACGATAACTTCCACCCGCTTGCCAGTGGGGGCAATACCTTGTGCGATCTTCTCGGGAGCAAGTTGCTCACATCCATTCCCAACTATCAGAACCGCAGAGACGTTGGGGTGAGTACCGAAGCCTACCAGCGTCTTTTTGACCAACTCGCGGTCCTCCCCTACTTGACCGCACCCTAAAATGTTGGGTAGACAAACGACATCTTTTAAGCCCTGGGCAATCGACTGTCCTGCAATTTGGGAGCAGCCGACGCTGGGAATAACAAGCACATAATTTCTCGTTCCCGCTTTTCCGTCCGGCCTAAGATAACCTTGGAAAGTCATCACGATCCTCCTCGCGGCTGACTGACCACATTATGGACATGTACATGTTCCCCTCGGGCAATCTTTGTGGTGCTCTGTCCGATCGGCTCTCCATATTTGATAACAGCTTCTCCTTCTTCCATATCTTTCAAGGCAAATTTATGGCCCATAGGGATGTCTGATAAGAGCGTTATCTCTTCAACGCGACCATGAACTTCCGAAGAGACTTTAGCACCTGTATTAAGCGGCTCGAGGGCGGTGGCGACATTATCCTTTTCATTGATCACAATTGCCTGTGATTTATCCCCCACTATAAGCTCCTCTTGAATTCTATGCTGTAATAACGTGCCGCTATGATGCCTAACGGAAATATAGCAAACATAGCTTCTGGTAAGGCCTTCTCAAGCAAACTCAACCCTTTCTCAATGGTCCGTATTTTTAGTCTCAGGAACACGGTGGACATCGGCATATTGAAACCAAGATGCGCATAAGGAGCGTTTGATGCTGGCTTCGTCCAAGGCGTTGGCTCCGATGATTGCTCCAAACCAAGTCGGGATTGATTCCAAAATCGTTTTAACACCATCATTATATTAACCTTAATTCTTATTTTTATTTGCTAACTACTTATTTTAATAAGCATACTAACTATCCAAGCTTTCAAGATTTTCAGTCAGCTATACATATTTATCAAGTCCCAAATGATGATGCAATTGAAGAAACTCCTTTTTCCCCATCTTGAGTAAGAGAGAGAGATACGTAAATCCTTCATAAGGAAGGGCATAGCGCTCCAAACCCGGCTCCGTGCATCGTTTGCATTCAGGGTATCTACCGATTTTTCTACGAATTTTAGATGCCCGTTCAGAGAAAAAAAGATCTTTTATGGGGATCTCTTTGATATTGCCGAGCGCATCATGTATGAGAGGGCATAGGTATATCTCACCAGTGCTTCGCACAAAGAAATAGTTAAAGCCGCATGAACACGGTTTGTGTATGGTGCCTGTATTAAGATATTGAACCAGACTGTCCCCATGAAAACTCCATTTAAAACGTTCGCTTTCGTAAAAACGAATCATTTTCCTTATATCGTCACGAGTAAACGCCAAATCACTCGCACGGTCAGGATTTAAATAGCGGCCCTGAGTAATGATACACGGTGATATGATGGTAAACAAACCATTGGCATCGGCATAGTGGGCAATCTCTTCCAACGCTCCCACGTTAATCGGCACAATAGTTGTTTTTAATCCAATGATAAGATTGGGGAATTTCTCACGTAACCTTTTCAGCCCTTCAATGGTCTCATTGACCCTGAACCAGGCATCTTTATAGTTTCTTATTCTTTCATGTAGTTCTCCTATAGCATCCATTGCACACACCATAATCAGATCGATCTGCTTTTCCCTCAACCTCGGGAGAATGTTTTCAGTATATTCCAAAACACGACGGGTCAAAAAACCGTTCGTGGTAACGGCAATGGATTGAAGGGCATTGAGATTCCTCTGTTTTAATTCACAAATGCCTATAAAAAGATCTAATAGATCCTTTCTTAAAAATGGCTCGCCTCCTGTTACATCCAGCTCCCTGAGGTCAGAGAAGAGGTCGGATGAAAGGAGGTTGATCCAGTTTTCTATCGGAAGATTCGGCACTTCACGCGGAATCTTCCAGATATTGCACATAATGCATTTGGCAATGCAGTCATGGGTAATCTCAAGACTGACCGCCTGGGGTCTTCCGGGCTTTCCCGTCCTTTTTAGATATTGAAAACGCAACCCATTTTTAAAAAGCTGACCGACTAAGGTAAGTATTGAATCTGCCATCTTATACGTTATGGAAGGACTTTCTTACAATCTGGGGGTTTACAGGACTGAAACAGAACCTTTTGAGGCAACCCCACCATACCCCCACTTGATAAGAAAGTTGATCCAAGGTAAAATATAAAAGAAATGAAGGAAGACGTAAGCTTGGTTTTTTAATAAAAAACTCACCGATCCCTGTCAAAAGATGCGCACCCAAAATAATAGCTGCCCCCACAGGCGCCAAGACGCCGAGTAAAATGGCCCAAAGAAGATAATAGCGAGAGACAAAGGCGCAACAATGGTAAAAAAGGGCAAGATATCCACGAAAGGTCGCCAGGAGGAGGTGAGAAAAAGATATCGGAAAATGCTTGCCGCGTATCCGGGAAAACTTAATAAGCGAATCGGCCAAAAGGACTAAGCTGCACAAACCCAACAACGGTATCCATCCAGAGGCAATCGATACAAGGACCAGACCCCAAAAGGTACAATCCGGTAGAGGAACAAGGAATTGTTTGATCCTCTTGGCATGGAATTTCTGTAAGAGAGGCTCTGATGTCCCGTAATCAAAACGCCGGGCACAGAACTGTCTCATGGTGTTTCGGTGTCTATGATATACCGTGCCAACGGGCCTGTATTCAATACGGTGCCCCTGATCCTGCAGTCTCCAGCAAAAATCCACGTCCTCTCCAACATGCATATCTTCTCTAAAACCTTTCAACTGTAAAAAGAGCGCCCTTCGTACCAAAAGATTGCAGGAGGGGAGATAGAAAAAAGGATTCACCTCACGAGAGCTCTTGGACCAAGAACCCATATTGAGAGAAGACTTCACCTTTTCATAACTATCCAGACCTTTTTTATTATAGTAAGAGTCAACCGTACCTCCCACTGCGCCGTTAGACGGGTCACTGAAGGCCGGAATAAGTTCCCTCAGCCATAAAGGGTCTGCAACGCAATCGGAATCCAAAAAAGCCAGGATTTCGCCTTGAGCCCTTTGGGCCGCCAGATTCCGGCAACAAGATGCCTGCCTTCGTTCTTTGAGTGGAATGAGCTGAACCGGAAATGTGGAGACTACATCAGGGGTGTTGTCATCGGAGGCGTCATCAATTACGATGACCTCTATCTTCTCTTTTGGGTAATCAAGCCGGCTCAGGGATTGAAGGCACGTCGCGATTTCTCCCGGTCTGTTCCTTACAGGGATGATTACAGTAACATATGGATACTGAGCAGGTATTGAGAACCCCTCCTGCTCAAGAAATCCCTTACGAACGAGACCATTGAGGAAGATCTCAATCTCTATAGGATCGCCATGATTTACTTGGGAGAGGATCTTTTCAAATGCCATAAAGCTATGGCTCGAGAGAGATTCAAAAAGGGAAGTCCAGAAAGGATGAATAACTATTAGTTTAAGAGGAAAATGAAGAACGAGCATTGGAGAACCGTTCTTCTGATAATAGTGGACCGAGTCACGTAAACGGTACGCCAAAGCCTTGCGAAAGCCAAAATGATCTGTGTTCTTTTCAGCATTTAAATCCATACTAGTCAATTTCATTGTTGCACGGGAGCTTTCTTGAGATGATCCAACCATCCTTCTGTGAGGAGCATCTGAAAGAGTTCCTCAACCATGTTATCTTCATCTCTTTTTACTATCTTGCCCGCTCTTGGTTTAATGGTGCCTTCGATGAGTTGTTTGATTCGCTCAAAGGCCGGCAACGTAGAATCCGGTGCAGGTATTGTTTTAAGCCTTGGCTTGGGAAGTCGCAGGGATTCAAAGATCATTAAAGCATTTTTTTCATGAATCGATTGTAAAGGGATGCCGATCTGCGCGAGATCCCAGCACGGGATCTCTTTTTCGTATGCCTCTAAAAGGGCTGCAAAAGAGGCATAGTGTTCGGGGTGCTCACTGGCATCCGTTGTCATGACAAGAGGAAGGGGACATTCGATCCTTTCTCTATAGCCTTTCAAAAGGTTTTTTAATGCAATGATCTTCTTTTTTTGTTTTACGGATATATCGGCAACCGAATTTATCACGGGCAGATTGAGGTATGCAGCCAGCAAAGTCCCCAGCTGTCCACTCATGGTATCTTCACTCTTATTGCCAGTAAGAATCAGGTCAAAACCGAGGATCTGCGCAGTGCGTGCACATATGAATGCTTTAGCATTCACAGAGCACCCTTCGATATCTTCTTCCCAGATCCGAAGCCCCTCGTCGGCACCAAGGGCGAGACCGTCACGGATCCACCGTGCTGCTGAAGGCGGCCCCAAGTGGATGAGGGTAATGTGTGTATCGGAAAATTCACGTTTGATTTTGAGGGCAGTATCGATGGCCTTTCTGTCTGGGGGGTTCAGCTGGGTTACATTCCAGTCACGGAGGAGTCTCCCGGTATTATAACTATACTCAAGAGGCACTTTTGTATCGACAGCTACTTTTATAAATACTAATATCCTCAAGGACCTTTCCTTATTTATGTGAGGCGAAATCGCACGCCAAAACCACCTACGGGATAATTCCAATCAAGGGCGCCCCGGTCACAGATCAGCAAGCAGGTTCCACATTCCAGGCAGGGTTCGTATGCGAAATCGATCTTTTTTCTCTCTTCGCTCCACTTGTAACAGTGAGCCGGACATGCAAAGGTGCAGGCCCTGTGGGTGCATCCTGAGCAGATATCCTGGTTTACCCTAATATGTGGTTCATGATGAACCCTGAAACTGTTGAACTCAAACAGGTCATCAACTACCATATGAGTGATCTTCCTCCTTTTAAAAGATCGGCAATAAGGTCTCCTTTCGACACATGACCCTTGATTGCATCCCATCCAATCTTGCCGATTTTTCTTCTTGGCTTCCCATCGGAACGATATATCTCTTCCATGATTCTATTAATGAGTTGGGGGTACGCTGAAAAGAGTCGTTCCGTGTGCATTAATGAAACAGCTTTCTTGAAGGTCTTCATATCCTTCAGGACGAAACTTTCTTTCAGACGATCCTCATACTGACTCAATTGTTTTGATGAAAAATTCCCCCGCTTAAAGGCATCAATAACTGTCTCAGCCGCCATGAAGCCTGAGGCAAGAGCGAGATTCATTCCTTCCTGATTGAGCCCATTGGTGTAGCAGAGTGCAGCTGCATCTCCCGCAACGAGCATCCCGTCGGTAAACAGTTTCGGCACCATCCCGTATCCCCCTTCGGGGAGGAGATGGGCTGAGTATTCAACTAACCTGGCACCTTTGAGGTATCTGCGCACCGGAGTGAACCCGATAAATTCCTCAAAAAGCAGGTATGGTTCTTTGCCACTCTTTTTGAGGGCATCCAGATGCAGTACCATGCCTACGGAAAGGGTTTCTGCCTGTGTGTATATAAAGCCTCCTCCTCTGATCCCGTCGGTGCAGCCAAGAAATTCGCATGTCGCACCCTGTGTGCGAGCAAGATTAAATCGCTCATTAATCAATGCTTCCTGAAGCCCGAAGAGGGCTTTCACACCAAGTGCCATCTGAGATGGAATAAAGTCTGTGCGAAGCCCCGCCTCTTTTGCAAGGAAAGAGAGGACACCGTCGCATGCCACCACAACCTTTGCCCGTACATTGCCTTTCTTTCTTCCGACAGTCACCCCAGCAATTTTTTTGCCCTTCCAGAGGAGATTTGTGACAAGGCAACTGCACAGCAGTGTTGCCCCTGCCTTTTGTGCCTCGTGTGACAACCATCGGTCAAAAATCGGTCTGAACAGCGTATAGCCGTTGTAAGGTGGGCTATCAAAAGAATCAGATTCGAATTCCATAGCGGTTGATGATTGCTCTGCCACCATATGCAGAACCCTCTTTACCACATGGCGTTCCCAAGGTGCCTTCTCCCAGAAATCGGGGATGATCTCCTCGGCAACAGGGGAAAATGGCATCATGCCGCCAAACATGTTCTTTGATCCTGGCGTCTCGCCTCTTTCAAGGAGGAGTACATCAAGTCCCTTCTGGGCCATCCTCAGAGCAGCAGATGCGCCAGCAGGTCCTGCACCAACCACAATTACATCAAACTCTTTCAATTTTTTTTCCACTCCTTAATGCGTTTCACCAGTTTCGGTAATATCTTTTTCAGATCCCCGATGAAGCCGATATCAGAAAGCTGAAAGATCGGAGCACGTAAATCTTTATTCACCGAAATGATCTTTTCAGCCTCCTGGATGCCTGCTACATGGTGCGGTGATCCCGATATGCCCAAGGATACGTAGAGTTCAGGTGCAACCATCTTTCCTGTTTGCCCGATCATCCTCTCTTTCGGGAGATAGCCATCGTCCACGACCGGCCTTGTTGCCCCCAATGAGCCCTGAAGCAGTTCAGCGAATTCCTTTACGACCGCGATCAACTGTTTATCAGCACTACCTGCGCCCGTACCGATAATCCTTTTTGCATGGACAATATCAGTTGTTCTGAAATCCGGTGGTATACGCTCGAGCGGTTTTGTACGGATGATTTTAGGGGGAATGGAAACTTTTTTCACGACAACTTCGATATCATTTTCGATATCATTACTTTCAACTCGCAACCCTTTGTCCAGTGCTTCTTGCTTGATGGTTGCTATTTCGATGCAGCCCGCAGGAAAAGAAATCTTCTCTTCAAATTGCCCTTCATAGACAGGTTTAATGTAAAAAAGCCGTTCACCATCGATTTCTATTGCGACACAACCCGTGACTGCAGCTGTCTCTAAACGATGCGCGATCCATGGGGCAAGCTCCTTCCCCATATCGCTATCGGAGAGGAGAAAGCAACGCGGCTGGAACTCCTGCATACATTCAGTGATGGCCCTACAGAAGACCTCTTGACGGTATTCGGAAAATAAATTGTTTTTGAGGATATAGAGCAGGGATATTCCTGCTTCTGCGAGCATTGAGTGTTTTTCAAGGGGTTCACCAATGCTGAGGGCTGTGAGACGGCCACCAAGGCCTGTGCTGATCCTCTTTCCCTCGAGGGCAAGCGATCTATTTATCTCCTCGGCGTTTTCGCCGAAGGATTCGAGTAAGATCAGTATATCGCGCTCTTTGTTCATGCCTACTCATTGCCCCTCTATGTTACACCCTTTTCCCTATCATGTATCCTTCATAAATGGCCATGTCTGCCTTGCGTGGGGCAACAGCATCTCCGATACGGTACAGTTCCTTAACGTGACCTTTGAGGGCCTTATACAATGCATCATCTGCCTCATTGCCCATGGCAGCAACAACCGTATCATATCCGTCAAAGACCTTCCATTCATTCGAATAGACGTTGAATCCATGAACCTCAGTACCCTTTATCTCCATGACAGCGAAATCCGGTGTAAAGGTGACCCCTTTCTGCATCAATCGTTGCCGTGAGAGGTAGAGGTCCTGGGTGGGGCCTAGTTCTGCGCCAACGAAGAGGGAAGGGGTCACCATATGGACAACCTTGCCCGAATCGGCAAGGTATTCAGCGCAACTGGTCGATTGGTGGTGACCGTCATAATCGATAAACATCACTTTTTGGCCGATCTCCCCTTCACCTTTCAGAACATTCCAGACATTAAGGACCTGTGGCCAGATACAGCCAGTAACAGGACACTCCTTTGGTTTTGAACCTGTGGCGATAATGACTGCATCAGGGTCTTGTTCAAACACAAAGTCGACATCCACGGGATGACTCAACAAGACCGGCACATTGAGTCTCTGCAACTGGTTTCTCTCGTTGCGGATAATCACACCGAATTCTTCCCTGCCGGCCCCTTTCATCGCGATAGCTACCTGCCCACCAAGAGCATCTTCTTTTTCATAGAGAGCAACATCATGGCCTCTCAAAGTTGCTATCTTTGCAGCCCACATTCCAGCCGGACCGCCCCCTATAACCATGACGCGTTTTTTCCGTTTCGTGGGAATGAGGTGGGACTCGCCCTCTTCATGTTCAAAACCAACCGCGGGATTCTGCAAGCACCCGATCGATTTGTTCAACCCGACACGACCGTAGCAGTTCTGGTTATCGGCGATGCAATAGCGTATCTCTTCAAGCTTGCCCTCTTTTGTTTTTCTCACGATATCCGGGTCGCAAATCTGCGCCCGAACCATGCCGATCATATCTGCCTGCCCATGTGCAAGGATACGTTCTGCCAGTGTAGGGTCATTAATGCGCCCTGTTGCGAAGACCGGGAGGTGAATAACCTCCTTAATTCCGGCGGCTAACGGCACGGCGTATCCGAGGGGCATGTGCATGGTACCGCCGACAAGATAGAGGTTATAAAAGGTGGACAGACTCAAGTCCATAAAGTCGATACACCCCTGTTCTTCCAATTGTTTGGCTATGTGCTGTGCATCCTCCAGGGTGAGCCCCCCGGGAATCATCTCGTCTGCACAGAGGCGCACACCCAAAGTAAAATCATCTCCGATCGTCCTTCTCACCGCTGCAAGGAGTTCAAGGGGGAAACGCATGCGGTTCTCAAAGCTCCCACCATACTCATCGTGACGCAGGTTCGTCAGGGGTGACATAAACTGCCGTGCCAACGAACTGTGACCGAATTGAAGTTCAATTCCGTCGAACCCCCCTTCACGCACATGAACTGCCGATCTGCAAAAATATTCAATTACCTCTTTGATGTCTTCAAGTTCCATTTCCTTCGGGACCTCACGAAAGAGGACATCAGGTACAGGGGATGGTGCCCATACGGGCAGTCTGGATAGAGTCCCTCCGCATTGCTGGCCATTATGATTGAGCTGAGCAAAGATTTTTGTTTCATATTCATGAACTGCCCTGGTAATGTTTTTGTATCCCGGAATCACCTCGGGCTTGAATGCTTCAATCAGTTTTTCATAGGCACGGTCAGTGGGATGGACAGACTGCTCCTCCGTGATAATAAGGCCTGTTCCCCCTCTCGCCCGAGCAGCGAGATAGTGAACATGTCTTTCCGATGGAAGACAGTTTTCGGCAAAGTTTGTGAGGTGTGCTGAGAACGAGATCCTGTTCGGTACTCTAATCTTACCTATCTTTAACGGTGAAAAAAGCAAATCAAACATGGTCTCTTACGGTAACGTACTCCCCCCCACTCTCCTGAGTCTGGGCTTTTCTCAAATTCACGAGGCATTCAGGATCGGGGAGTGAGAGATCGTGATAGGTGTGATAGGCTACTGCTGGACATCCTCCACGGCAGTCCTCGAAGCGGTAACAGGCCAGACAGGATTTGACATCCAGGCTTCGAAACTGGTGGAAGACAGGGGAGTGCTCCCATAGATCCTTAAAGGCCCTCTCAAGAACATTTCCCGCAAGAAAAGGCTCCTCCTGCAGAAAAGCACACGGATAAACGCCGCCAAGCGGGGAGATACAACACGTCATTTTGGCTGCACCACACATGTCAAGCCCCTTTCTTCTCCTGTTTTCTGAGGTGAGGCAGAAGAAAGAATCACCCGTCCGAACCAGGTCATGTCTATTGAGCCAGTCTGTAAATGCCTCAAGCTGGTCTTTATCGGGGCCCAACCAGTTCTTGCTCTCTTTCCCCCTCCCCGAGGGGCGGAAGCGGGAAACCCGAAGATCGGCCTTATATGCCTTCGCCAGCTTCCTCAGATCGTCCAGGTGAGAGAAATTCAGACGAGTCAGGACTGTATTGATACTAAAAGAAACTCCTTGGCTTGCCAGACAATCCATCGCATCCATGATCTTTTGATAGGTCCCCTTACCCCGAATCGCGTCATTCACCTCTGCGGTTGCACCGTCCAGGCTCACTTGAAGGTACAGCATGGTGAGCCTGGATAGACGCCCGGCTAATGCCTTATCGATCAACATCCCATTGGTGCTCACACAGGTGACTAATCCCTTGTCGTGTGCATAGCTTAAAAGCTCAAGAAAGTCCTCTCGAATAAAGGGTTCCCCACCACCGATATTTATCTGAAACACGTTAAGGGCCGCCAATTGATCCACTAGCTCACGGCACTCCTGTGTTGACAATTCATGCTCCGCTGCCGGTCCGGCATCGGAAAGACAATGAACACAGTGCATGGTACATCGTTGCGTGATCTCCCACGTGACGTTGACCGGAGCCCTCAATCCCTTTCTGGCCATCTCAACACTCAATGATCACCCCTTTCTCATGCAGTTGATTGAGGCTGTTTTTGAGGCTTTGTATCACAGTCTTTGAAACAGCATTTCCATCGGTATGTTGGTGCATCCATGATTCAAGGGTGAGATCACCCCTGAAAAAATCTCTATCCAGCAATCCCTCGCAGGACAGAAAATACAGGCGAGGACCGGCCATGGTATAAAAGAGCAGCCCGAAATCTTCTTCTCTCACTTGAGATCCCGGTGCCAGTTTGTATCTTGTTTCTTGTTGCGTTTTCATTGTTCATGCCCTGTGGAGGATCCTATGCACAAGATCGGAATGGTGAAATACCTTGCTAAAATATAACATCAGACTTTCCAGATCACGATTTCTAATATACCCCGCAGATTCCGTCTATGGCCAATTCTTCAATCTTAATTTCTTGGGTAGCAAAAATATCATCTTCCTGCTTGTCTTGCTGGATGCTCTGTTCTTCTTGTTCCTTTTTTTCCTTGTTCTCCATCTTTTTACTACCTCCTTAAAAAGAATCTAACCGCATATGGAGCAAAACCCGTCACATAACAAAGGCTCACGTCCTTCATGAGCAGTAAGCTTGAATAAGCGCTCAGGACAAAGCAAGATATGTATTCTGATGACTTCTCGGAATGGAAGGCTCTGTCCCGGTTATTGTATGATTCATTGAAGAGGGATCATACTCGAATCAAAGGACCCTCTATTGATTTCCTCCTAAGAAATTCCGATCAATGCGATCATCTTTAATCCCATGCGCAGACCCAGCGTCCTATGATTTGACGTTTTTCCATGGCCTCGGTGACTTTGTTGATCTCTTCTATCTTGAACGTTTTGCTAATCAGTTTATCTAGTTCGAAGTCCCCATTCATGGCCATATCAGCAAGCATAGGGATATCCTCATGGGTTCGGATGTTGCCGTACAAGGTGCCGACCAATGATTTACAGTGGGGAGGGGTATACGCAAGGGGCAACCCCGTCATATCTGCCTCCGGAGTAATGCCAATTTGAGTAAGCTGTCCCCCAAGGCCCAAGGACCAGTAGGCCTGGGTAATGGCACCCGGATCGCCGATCGCCTCAAAACAGAACTTGGCACCTCCTCCGGTGAGTTCTTGGACAATTGGCACGGGGTCTTTTTTGCTGTTGTTTATAAAATGGGTCGCACCAAATTCCCTGGCTATGGCCTCTTTGCTGTCTTCCAGATCTATGCCGATGATAGGATAGGCGCTGCGCAATTTTGCGCCGCGCACGACATTGAGTCCAATGCCCCCCATTCCCCATATGGCTACTGAGTCTCCTGGTTTAACTCCAGCCGCATTATACACAGCCCCAAATCCCGTCGGTACGCAACAAGCGAGAAAGCAGGCCTGATCCAGCGGCATATCGTCTCTGATCTTGATGGCTCCTATTTCAGGAACGACCATATATTCTGCAAAACCGGAAACCAAGGTCTGGTGATTTAATCGGTTTCCTTTGGCATCTGTAAGCCTGGATGTCCCATCCAGGAGAGAACCCGAGCCATGGTGTTCGTGACTGTTACGACAGATGTACCCTTTGCCGCTGACACATTCAGGACAGTGCCCGCATGGACACATCCAGGCCGTCACTACATGATCACCTTTTTTGAGAGATGTTACCCCAGGCCCAACTGCTTCGACCACCCCAGAGGCCTCGTGGCCAAGCACTAAAGGAATAGGAAACTGAAAAGCACCAATGATAAAGGTATAATCCGAGTGGCAATAACCGGTGTAAGCGGTTTTGACCAAAACCTCATGTTCCTTTGGCGGCGCCAACTCAATTTCTTCAATGCTCACTGGTTTTTTATATTCTCTGAGAACTGCGGCCTTGATTTTCATAAGCATCCTCCTTGGGTTAAAGATTACATAACGTAACGTCCCTTATCTCCTCAACCATGGCCCCCCATACACCTCATATCCCCATACCACGCCAGCACTAGGAGCTGAAAACGGGGAGTTTCTCTTGCTCTCAGGGCTTAAAAACCCTCTCCAGTCTCAATAATATGCCAGACCCAAGGGAGAAGTGCAACACTTTCGTCAATAAACGGAAAGATCTTTGATTTGATAGGTGATATGATCTTCAGCGCACGAGCTGGTTCATCTCGAAGATGGGAAGGAGGATCGAGATGACGATAAATCCCACTACCAGTCCCATGGCCAGGATAATGATGGGCTCCAAGATGGAGGTGAGGGCGCTTACCTTGGTTTCCACCTCGGCCTCGTAGGCATCAGCCACCTTGGCGAGCATCACCTCGAGGTTGCCGCTCGCCTCGCCGGTGGCGATCATGTGGGTGACGATGGCGGGAAAGAGGCCGCTGCTCTTCAAGGAAGGGGCGATACCCTCCCCTTCACGCACCTCGGCCTTTGTCTCCTCAATGGCCTGGGCCAAGAGCTGGTTATTCAGCACTGTCTTGACAATCTCGAGCGAGTTCAAAATCGGGAGGCCACCCTGTAGCAAGGTCGCCAAGGTCCTGGCAAACCGTGCTACTGCCCCCCGTAAGATGATCCCTCCGAACAGGGGCAGCCGCAGTTTAACCCTGTCCCAATGCAGGGCCCCTTTGGGGGTTTGCAGGTATCGCTTGATCACCACTATTACAAGGATACACCCTATGATAATCACCCACCAGTACCCCTGGAACACATTGCTGATTGTCATCAATATCCTGGTAGGAAGAGGGAGGGTCTGCCCCATCTCCTCAAAGACCTGGGTCACGGTGGGGATGACAAAGGTGAGCAAAAAGATCATGACTCCAGCGCCGATGATGGTCATTATAATTGGATAGGCAAGGGCGGCCCGGATGCGGTTTTTGAGCCGGATTTGGTTCTCGGTAAAATCGGCCAGACGCAGCAGAACTCCTTCGAGGGCCCCGCTCTCCTCACCGGCCCGTATCATATTAACGTAGAGGTCGGAGAAGACCTTGCGGTGTTTGTCGAGGGCATCGGCAAAGGAGCGCCCCTCCTTGATCTCCTCTCGTACCTGGGCGATGATCTTTTTTACGGCGTGGTTGTCCGTCTGCTCGATGATGGCATCAAGGGCGGAGACCAAGGGTGTGCCGGCCTCCAAGAGGGTGGCGAGCTGGCGGGTGATGATGGAGACATCCTGAGGGCGCACCCGTACAAAGAGCTTGGCAAGTGGATCTTCAGCCACATGGGGTTTAGAGATCTCCTCTCTGACATCGACGGGGAAGATTCGCAGGGACCGCAGTTTAGTGCGCGCCAACCGGGGGCTTGAGGCGTCTATGATCCCCTTTACCTTCTTACCCTCAGCGCTCAAACCGCGGTATTCGTAGACAGGCATCCTACTGCTGGGTGACCCGTACGACCTCCTCGATAGTGGTGGTCCCTTCCAGAACCTTGCGGATACCATCATCGCGCAGCGTCGTCATCCCCCTGTTCACCCCTTCTGTTTTGATGGTGACCGAATCGGAGGTCTTGAGCACCAGGCCACGGATGGCATCGTCCACCATGAGGATCTCATAGATCCCGGTGCGGCCTCTATAGCCGGTCCCCAGACACTCAGGGCACCCCGTGCCTCGATAGAAGGTCCGCTTGTTCGCGCGCGAAGGGGCAAGCCCCAGCTCCTGCAGGAGGGCACGCTCAGGCTTGTAGGGCCCCTTACAGGCGGAACAGATCACCCGCACCAAGCGTTGGGCAATGATGGCCACCACCGACGAGGCCACCAAAAAGGGCTCGATCCCCATGTCGATAAGGCGGGTGACAGCCCCGGGAGCGTCGTTGGTGTGCAGGGTGCTGAAGACCAGGTGACCGGTGAGGGCGGCATGGATGGAGATCTCGGCAGTCTCCAAATCCCTGACTTCCCCCACCAGGATGACATCGGGGTCCTGACGCACGATGGAACGCAACCCGTTGGCAAAGGTGAGGCCGATCTTGGGATTTATCTGGATCTGGCCGATCCCCTGGAGCTGGTACTCTACCGGATCCTCGATGGTGATGATATTTTTATCCGGGGAGTTTATCTTATCCAAGGAGGCGTAGAGGGTGGTGGTCTTACCGCTCCCTGTCGGGCCGGTGACGAGGATGATCCCATTGGTGCCGCGGATGAGGCGGTTCATAGCCTTCAGCTTGTCTTGGGAAAGACCGACCTCTTCCAGGCTGTAGAAGATGCTCCGTTTGTCCAGGAGTCGCAAGACGATCCGCTCACCGAATGTCGTCGGTATGACGGAAACCCGAATGTCCACATCCTTGTCCGCAATCTTGATCATGATCCTGCCATCCTGGGGGAGGCGCTTTTCAGCGATGTCCAGCTTGGCCATGATCTTAACGCGGGAGATGATTGCCGATTGAAACCTCCGCGGGAGGGTATGCATGTTATACAGTACCCCATCGATGCGGTACCGTATATTGACCTCTTTTTGGTAGGGCTCGATGTGGATATCGCTGGCCCGCGCCCTGATGGCCTGGGAGAGGAAGAGGTTGACCAGTTTGATCACCGGCGCCTCGCTGGCATCGTCTAAGAGGTCTTCCACCTCTTCCAGTTCGTGCAAGAGCTTATCCTCTTCATCTTCAGCAGCCAGCCCTTGAACCACCTGTTCGGGGTTGTCAGCCTCCTGGTCGTACAGGAGGTTTATGACCCGCAGGATCTCATGTTCAGGGGCGGCCACCAGACGGACCTTCTTCTTCAGCATGAAACGCAGCTCATCAGTGGTCTGCAAATCAAGGGGGTGGGCGGTAGCCACGACGATGCAATCCCCTTTCATCTGGATGGGGACGAACTTATACTTTTTGGCTACGCCGATGGGAATGGTGGCAACCAAAGAAGACTCTACGCCATCGGGCTTCAATTGTTCCTGGAAGGGGATACCGAGGCGCGTGCTGACCTCCCGCAAATCCTGTGCGGTAACCTGTGGGATCTCTTCTTCGCTGTACTCCTGCTGTTCATCCATAGGACTGGTCTTGTAAAAGGGTTCTATCCCGCACCGCAATATAGAATTAGGGAAGCGGGATGCCGCTAGCGGCAGGATTCAAGGGGTCAAGGATTGAAGGGACAAAAATCTGCATTAAATATTTGCTCGTTGCATTTCGGATCTTTCACTTGGCCCCTTGGACCCTTGACCGCTTGACCCCTTGTCTAGTTTTAATCCCCCCCCTCAAAGAGCGGGAAGACCTTCTTCTTCTCTAGGCGGTGCTCTTCGATGTGTTTCTCCCGTTGCTCTTGTTCCTCCTCAGTAATCTTGAGGAGATCCTCGGCCGTGTTGACGATACGCGGGGTGATGAAGATGAGGAGGTTGGTCTTGATCTTGGTCTGGCTCCTCGACTTAAAGAGCCAACCCAACAAGGGGATATCCCCCAATATCGGGACCTTAGCGATACTACCGGTCGTATCATCCCTGATCAGGCCGGCGATGACCACTGTTGATCCGTCCTCGACAATGACCGACGTGGTGGCCTGTCGCTTCGTGGTAACCACGGCTCCGACCTCACCTGCTAATTCTTCAACAAAGCTCTTGATCTCGGTGAAGATCTCGAGGCGCAACAACTTCCCCTTGCTGATGTGGGGGGTGATCTTCAAGTTGATCCCCACGTCCTTGTACTCCCACGTCCTCACCGTCGACCCTTCGGTTGTCAGCTGGGAAGACTTCAGGAACGGGCGCTCCTCACCAACAAGGATCTCCGCCTCCTCATTGTCAGTGGTCAGCAACCGGGGTGTGGAGAGGATATTTACGTCAGAATCGCCGCTGTAAAAATGCAAGAGGGCCTTGATATCAGGAATATCGGTGCCATCAATAGTGACAAAACCCTTCGTCACTCCCATGATCAAGCCAGAAAGGGCCGTCTCCCCCGCTCCCTGTACCGCATCCATCAGTCCAAAGTCCGTCCTACCAAGTGGGTCGAAATCCCCCTTAACGTCTTCGGTTGCATTCCACTCAACCCCTAAGTCCTTCACCTTGTCGAGGGTCACCTCGGCGATGAGGGCCTCCACGTAGACCTGGGCCCTGACGATATCGAGTTTTTGGATCACCTCTTCGATAACACTATAGTCCTGGGGTGAGGCGATGATGATGAGGGAATTGGTGGTCTTGTCAGCAGTGATGGAGATTTTCTCCCCCAGGATCGGAAGCTTCCCCGCGGTGCTCGCTGTTCCCGGCTTGGTCCCCTCCTTGGCCTCTTGGGCCACACCGGTAAGAATAGAGGCTAAGTCTTCAGCCACGGCATGCTCAAGGTAATGGACATGGATGTTTCCTTTACCCCGAGGGACCTCTTGATCCAGTTTTCCGATAATCCCCTTGATCATCTCTATGGTCTGGGCAGTAGCCAGCACGATGAGGGAGTTGGTCCGTTCGTCGGGGATGAGCTTGAGCTCCTCCGGGGCGCTTATCTCTACCGCTTCTACCTGGGGCCTGGGTGTGGGTGCCCGAGAGGGAGTCTTTCTGGCCTCAAAGAGGGTCTTGAGCTCCTGGGACACCACCTCGGCTGAGGCATAGTGCAGAGGGATCACCGCAAGCTGAAGCGCATATCCGGGTATATCCACCTCTTTGAGAATCTTCAACAAACGGTTGATATTGGATAACACATCGGTCACGATGAGGGTGTTGGTGGGTTGGTAGGCAACCAGGAGGCTGCTCTTGGAAACCAGCGGGGTAAAGAGGGCCTTTACGTCGTTCACCGTGGCATGGCGTATGGGGACAACCTGGGTGATCATGGTGTCGGCATCGGGGACGGCTTCCGTTCCCACCGTCGTCGTAAGGCTCTTGCCCCTGGCCTCGGTGGCGGGGACCACCTTGATCACCTTTCCCGCCGGCACCGTAGCAAAACCATGCACCTCCAAGATCGACTCGAAGACCTTGTAGGCCTCATCCACCGTGATCTTGGTGGGTGAGATGGCTGTTACCTTCCCCCGTACCCGTTCGTCGACAACGAAGTTCTTTCCGGTGAGTTCTCCGATAAACTTAACGAGGGTGCCGATCTCTACCCCTCGAAAGTCCATGGTCACCAGCCTCCCCTCTTCTTCGAGGGCCTTTTCAGACAGCTTGGCGCCATGGCAGATGCTGCTGAAAGCAAAGAACAGCAATACGGCAAGAAACAATCGTAAACTGCGGGAAATCACCTCGTGGCCTCTTCTACATTCTCTGATGAGATCCCCACCAGTTCCTGAAAAACCACATCGGACCTGAGGCCGTCAAAATCCTCATCAGTCATGGCCCACAATTTCACCCGCGCATCCCGCTTCAGGGCCCGTTTGAGGTAGATAAGGGCCTCCACCTCCATACCCTTACGGCTGTACAAACAGGCCATATTGTAGTAGGGGAGGACAGAGGCGGGATCGATCTTCAGGGCCTCCTTGAACTCCTTTTCGGCCAACTCGTACTTCTCCTGCTTGAGATAGACAAACCCGAGGTTGTTGTGGGCCTTGGCAGAGGAGGGGTTTTCTTTCGTGACCTTCTGAAAGAGCTCCTCCGCCTTGTCATACTTACCCTTCCGGGCGTAGAGGGATCCAATTTCCAGATACTCCTCTAACGCATTATCCTCAACCGCAGGTGAGATGGCAGAAGGGGTGCTGACCCGGGGCCTGGGGGTGCTTGAAGGTATGGTACCGGGGGGCTCTGTTGTGCGTGTAGACACGCGGGCCTGGGGTTTCGTGGGGGTGGTGGGGACCCTCAGTTGAGGCCTCTCAATGGTCGTAGCGATCCTTTCTTTCCCCTGCTGCAGGGTCGGCCTGGCTGGCGCACTGGTAGGGACGGTCCGAGTCTTGGCTGTCCTGGCTGCGAGCGTGGGATGCAGCGGAGCCGGGGCTTTCCCCTTGATGACTGGGGACGATTGCTGGTGCGCAAGACGCCCCTTCAGGGAGGTGAACAGGGCGGGTTTTATAGAAAAGACAGCCCACGAGGCCACGACAATAATACTGACACCCACGAGGCAGCCAAGAATGATTTTTTTCCAGAGGGGTAGTTGAGACTCATTTTTCCCAGACGCCCCATCACCCCCTCGCTTCTCTCGCCACCTCACAAAGGACCTCTTGGGGTCTTTATTCCCCTGCGCGGTTCCCCCCTTCACCTGTTTCAACAATCTCATCGCTCCTCCCCTCTAAGATTCAGGTGGTTCTTCTGTAGGAGGCACCACCTTGACCGGCCTCCGCACAGGAGGCCGTTGGACCCTCCTCGGCTGCTGCACGGGGGGTGTTGAAGAAGTTCGCGGCGTTTCCTCAAGCACTTCCACAATCTCTTCATACCCGTCCTTGTCAACAATCACCTTATTTCTCAATATCTTAACGATCTTAACCCCTTGGACCATGTCGTTTTCGTGAAAAAGCTCTTGTTCTCTGGTTGCAGGGTCCTCGATGATGGCAGCGGAGACCCCGGGACTCACCACCACCGTCCCCATGAGCTTGAAGGAAACCGTGGGGGCGCGGGTCTTGCTTTGCTCTGACTCTCCTCGTTCCTCCGCGCCTGATAGGGCAGCGGCGAAGAGGTCTCGCTGGGATATAACGGCGTAGTGATCGAGGAGAGGCCGTGATTCTTGCGCGTGCTTATCCTCTTCCGTGGCTTGAGGCACAGCAGGGGGTTTATAGCTGAAGGCTCGGTACATCGTATACCCCGTACTGACACCCACGAGGATGATACCCCCGATAAGCGGGGCCATGAACACCCACGGATATTTTTTTATGATGAGTTTCAGGACCCCCATAACACCCTCACAGGGTTTGCCATCACCCCCGAATAAAAGATACCTCACCGCGGTATTGTAAAACGCCCTGCTGTCACAAAAAACTTTTATATATTTAACAAAAATATACCAAAAAATGGTGGATTAGTCAACAACAGTTGAGTTATGAAGTTTGTGGTGAACAACAATCACACCTCATTCGCTGCAGAACACTCACTATTGACCCCCTGATACGCTGAAGGTCAAAATCTCAAGGGTTACATCGAGGCGGCCGGCAGCGCGGATCGTGGGTTTTATCTTGAGCCGCTTGATGTGGAAGGGTACGTCGGAGCTCTCAATCTCATAAAGATAGGCTATCACCTCCTGCAGTCCTGCCCCTCTGAAAAGCAGTTGGACAGGGGTGACGACATAGCGGGGGGTAGTGATGGGTGCAAGGGGCTTCATCTGTTGGATCTGCTCCCGCAACCCAGCCTTTTGGGCCAATTGCTCCAGGTGCGTGAGGGGGGAGATCTTCTCCTTCTCCGCGGAGAGGCGTCTAATGATCTCATCCTCAGATGCCTTTAGCGTCTGATATTCTTTGCGCAGGAGGAGGATCTCGGTGAATTCCCGCTCCTTTTGGGTGATGAGGCGACTCAGGAGCTTGGATTTCTCCAGCGCGGGGGTAATCAAGAAAAAATAGATCAACAGGCAGATGATAAAGATCCCAACCCCTCCTACCAGGAGCTGCTCACGCGGGGAGAGGTTTTTTATGCGTTCAATCATAGTGCCCCCCGTGCCAGGACCATTTGAAAGACCACCCCCTCCCCTCCCCTGCGTGCCATCTCTACATTGCCCACCTTCACCTCCTGGAAGAGCTCGGAAGTAGCGAAGGCGCTCTGTACCTCATCTACCACAGCGAAAGAAGGTGCTATGCCACGCAGGGAGACCCGTTCCCCATCCACATCCAGTTCCACGATCTTCGTCCCCTGGGGGAGACGTTGGGCAACCTCACGGAGGATCTCTAAGGGGGTGCCTCCGCTGCGAGATCCTATCTTCACCCCTTGCTCGCCCATCCGTGCGACCTGTTCGCGTGCCAGTTGCAGCTCTTTGCCCTCCCCCTTAACCCCGGGAAAGGTCTCTTGGAAGACCTGCTGCATCTCACTCTTGAGCATGGTATAGTGCCGCTCCTTGGCCCAAATTCCCAGAAAG
Organism: uncultured Thermodesulfobacteriota bacterium; assembly: GCA_964459135.1. Lineage (GTDB taxonomy): Bacteria > Desulfobacterota > B13-G15 > B13-G15 > RBG-16-54-18 > CAYWLI01. The sequence continues at coordinate 33,490 of CAYWLI010000007.1, forward strand.
AAGTGTGCCCCGATCAAGACCACGAGGAAGCAGGCGGCAGCAACCATGTACAGAAGACGCTTGCGCAGCCCAGGTGGTAATGCCTGAGCAACAGTGGGGATCTGTTTCGCCAGATTCACCCCACCCCTGTCTTGTTTGAGACCCCGCAAGGCCAATCCCAGGGCAACCCCTCCCAAGAGATTCACGTCCTCAGGGAGGGTGATGCCGGAGGGGATGCTCCCCGCAAAGTCGGGGTGTTGTACCGGCACCCCGGTCTCTTTCTGCAGGTAATCAGCAATCCCTGTGATCCGCGATCTCCCACCAGTCAGCCATAGTGCATCGATTTTTTCACCCCCTGCCCCCTGATAAGCATTGATGCTGAAGATCACCTCATCGAGGGCGGGCCTGATCTTCTTCAAACTCATCTTTCCTTCGCCTTCAATGGGAATCGATCTGACGAAGCGCAGCCCCCCCTTGTAGAAGATGTCCACCGAGGCCTTATCAGCCCCCATATCGAGGAGGACAAGAGTACCCTCCGGTTTGAGCTCAGTCACGAGGCGGGCCAGGGCCAAGGAGTCGATATCGACGATATCAGGCACTGTATCAGCTGCCTGCAGGGCATCCATATACTCCTGAAGAAGATCCTCCTGCACACAGGTCACCAGGACAGTACTCCCCTGGGGTTTTTTCTCAAGGAGGGCGAAGTCGATGACCATACCGTCTAAGGGGACAGCCATCATGGTCTCGGCCTCAAAACGGATGGTGGCCTCGATCTTGCTTATTTGGTTGAAGGGCATCTCGGTGGTGCGAAAGAGGACCCGGTGGCTCGGGAACGAGGCGACGATGATATCGGCCTCCATCTGAGCATCCTGTGTCAGAGAGCGCAGCTCCTGTGAGAGGTCGTGCCACGTACTGATGTGATGCTCCCTGACCATGAAGCCGGTAATTTGAAAATCGTTCAGGGAGGTGGTAAGCTGTACGGCCTTGAGCGAGTGCGCTCCGATATCGAGCCCAAGAATGTGACAGCCGGGAAGATTCCAGGCCATTACTCCACCCTCCAAAAGATCGGCTCCACCGCTTTTCCCTGTCGCTTAACCACCGTATATATCTCCTTCTTGATCCCCCGCACCTGCCCTTCGACGCGAATGGAAAAGGTCGAGGATTGCACTGTGATACATTTTTCGTCGATCGTTATATCCGCCATCCCGGGCACAGTCTTTATCTCTGCAATGCTCATAAAGGGCGCCTCATCACGGTACTCGATGATGACCTGAGCCAATCCCTCGTCGATTTCATCTGATAGGCACTGCAGCACAACAGAAGGGGCGGTATTGATGTTAATCTTCTCATCGGAATGGATGGTAAGGTATTGTAAGAGCCCCTCTTTTTCAGCGTCTCCGTAGAGGATTTCCTCGGTCATCCCTTTTATCAGGAGGAGTTCCTCTAAGGAGGCAAGGGGGCCATCCTTGCAGGGATACGGGGGGGAGAGACCCTCATAGTACGCATCCTCGGCACCGGAAGGCCCGGCTGTATCATCTGGGTCGAGCCAATCAACGATGGCGTCGATGAGTTCAGGGTCTATATCCAACAGCGCAAAGAGCCGCTCCAGTTGATCCAACCGTGCCGGGACCAAAACCCCTTGATCATTTATGATCAAATTGATAGGAAACTTGGACTCCTCGTCCACGATCGTCGCTTTAAATCTCCCTTCGTCATCCTCAGCGATGAATCCGGGGTGTTCGTCAAAAAGCGCCCACTCTTCGTCGCGGGCGTCGTATGCCGGATCATCCTCTTGCAACGTGAGCCTGGCCAGTTCCACCCCTGATCTGGCGGTGTACAAAGCCTTGATCTCATCCCGCTGATTGGCCGCCAGGGTCACATCGACCTGCATGGTGTACGTGAAATC
>CAYWLI010000007.1:35474-37993 GCA_964459135.1 uncultured Thermodesulfobacteriota bacterium
CTACTCTCCACCCATAGGGATAAGGGCTGTGGTAGTGAGGGAAAAGGGCTTCCCCTGTGCGTCCTTATAGTAGAGGGCAATTTGGACGCGCTGAGGGAGTTTCCCGGCAAAGATCGAGGCGGTGGAGTCCCACCGCTCCCAATCCCGCCCCCGGGCATCGTAAAAGGTAAAGTCCAGACCCCACATCCCCGCATCGAGAAGGTAGGTGTCCCCCCCCTCATCCACCTGATCATCGGGGGTGACGTCCTCTCGCATCACGAGGGCGGGCTCATCCGTTTCAGGATCAAGGGTTATAGCATACCCGATCTCCTTCAAACCCCTGGCCGGGCCCTTCACAGGGAAGGCGGTCGTGGTGAAAGACAAGGTATCCCGAGGCAAGCCGTCCTCTTCTCTATCTTCACCGATAAAGGCATACTGAATGCTGGAATTCTCTTGCTCGGCGGGGAGGTAGGCACAGCTTATCTCCTGCGCAATATGGTTGAGAATAAGCCTGGCCTTGCGGTAGACATCCCCCCCCTCGGTGCTGATCTCCATGGTCTTGAGGCTCCCGGCGAAGGCACCGTAGATGATCGCCATGATCAGCGCCAGGATGCCGGCGGCGACCATTACTTCTACGAGGGTAAACCCTTTATTCTTGAGCAATAACATAGGTGACGAGCCTCAGGTCACGATCTCGATCCCCTTCCTTCCACAGGATGAGGACCGTAATCTTTTTCATCCCCTCAGTCGCGCTCTCTTCCACCATCTGCTTCCACTTCAAGGGGGGAATCGCTTCTGGCACCTCCCCTTCTTCCTCTCCGATGGGCAGCCTCTCCTGGGCGATCAACCCTGCCATCCGCTCCTGTGCCACGAAGGTCGCCTTGGTGATGATCCGCGCCTCATTGCCCATAGTGATACTGGCGGCCTGCTGGGAGAAGATGATGACCAAGGTGATGGCGAGGATCGCCAGGGCAACCATCACCTCCAAGAGGGTAAACCCCTGCTCCCTCATTCTTCCTCCTCCGTTACATAGCCTTCATAGACCTTTACGTCGCCGGTGAGGTACAGGAGTTTGAGGGTAACTATCGAACTCCCCTCCATATGGATGAGGGTATCTTCCACCCATCCCGTGGGGAAAAAGTCGGTATAGGCCTCTCCTTCTTTGTAGACCCCGCGGGGTGTGCTGATTTCTTGAAACCGCACCCCTTTGGGTAGGTGCAGGGGACGGATGAGGATCTCCTGTTCTTCTATGAATTCCCCCTCCTCGCCTTGGCGGCTCACCCAGCAGCGCCCCTCGTCGAGGTCATAGTGTAATCGATACGGGGTCCTTGTCGAGGCGGACATGCCGGTCAGATACCGCACCAAACCCCTGATCTGCCTGATGGCCTTATTGGTATCACCATGAGAGAGAAAAGCCCCGATCCTGGGGATAACAAGCGTAGCAAAGAGGGCCACGATGAAGAGGACGACAACCAGCTCGAGGAGGGTGAAGCCTTTCCTATTCTTCCAGGTCCCAATTCTCGACATCGGCATACTTCCCCTCCCCCCCATCCTCGCCGTCGGCGCCGTAGGACTCCAGGTCGAAGTCGGAACTGTGAGACCCGGGAGCAATGTAGACATAGGGGTTGCGCCAGGGGTCGCGAGGAACCTTTCCCTTCTCCAGGTACCCCCCTTCTCTCCATCGCTTGGGAATTGGCTCTATGGTGGGTTTTTCCACCAGGGCGGTGAGCCCTTGCTCGGTGGTGGGGTATTCGCCGTTGTCAAGATAGTAAAGCTTGAGAGACTGTTCGAGCTGCTCGATCTGCATCTTTGCCTTGAGTTGTTTGGCCTCCTCAGGCCTCCCCATAATCCGCGGGATGATGAGCCCCGCTAGAATCCCCAGGATGACCACCACCACCATAAGCTCAATAAGGGTAAATCCTCTCGTATCTCGCACCATCATATGCCCCCCCTTATCTTAAAGAAAAATAAAGTGTTATCCTCCTTGCTTCTCACAGGAAGTCAGATACGAAAAACTGCTCAGCCGGGCAGGCCCCGGGTGAACTCCAGCCAGCGCCCCCTCTGTTCTGCATCCATCTGTGCCAGCAGCACGCCGGCTTCGAAAAGATAGGAAGAACCGATCGGTGCCATCTTGAACCAGAGGACCTTGCCTGTGCCCATGAGCGAGCCGCCATCAGCCGGGAGCTCCCACTCGAGTTCCAACCCCCTCCCCTTTTTCATGGCATCGGTAAAGACGTGAAAGCCGTCCACCATGATCCGACTCACCTCTATTACAAAGCCGTCATCTGCCAAGTCCCGTGTACTCCCCTCTGTCCACGAGGTGAGCCCCTGCCCTTTAGCGAGGTCACAGAGCCTTATCTTTACCGACATCAAGACCTTCGTCTTGAAGAATCTCCCCTTCTCTACCTCTCTTTTTCTGCGCAGCCACTTCATCATATGCATCCCTTTATTTTCACACAGTAACGCATATTATGGGGAGAAGTCAATCCTTCGACCTGCACTCAGGAATAGGGGTTCAGGATTGATCCTGCGGCGTTTCT
>CAYWLI010000008.1:0-34733 GCA_964459135.1 uncultured Thermodesulfobacteriota bacterium
AGGGGGTGCATGTATGAGTGATAAAGTTGCTATTATCGGAGTAGGGCAGAGTGCCTTTGTCCGCGGGTATCCGGGCTCCATACGGGAGTTGGCCTACGAAGGATTCAAAGAGGCGATGCAGGATGCCAAGCTTGAGACAAAGGATATCGACGCCTCCCTTATCGCCTCGGCCCCGGAGTACGATCGTCAGCGCTCACCGGCAGGGGTTATCGCTGAGTACCTCGGTCTTATCCCCCAGCCTACTTGCTACATTGAGACCGTCTGCTCGTCCAGCAGCATGGGCGTTTTGATGGCCTACTCCATGATCAAGGCCGGACTCTACGATACGGTCGCGGTTGTCGGCTTCCAGAAGATGTCCGAGATCTCCTCCATGGAGGTCCAGGAGCGGATGGGTCGCGGTGCCGATATCCAATGGGAGTCTCCCTTCGGGACGATGATGCCTGCCTACTATGCCATGTACGCCCGGGCCTACATGGACGCCCATGGCTTGAAGCTTGAAGATTTAGCGAGTGTCAGGGTCAAGGCAGCCACCTACGGGCAGATCAACGAGAAGGCGGTCTACCGGAAACCGGTTGCATTGGCGGATTTTGTCCCTGATCCGGACAACCGGATGGCGGGTCCGGTGGCCTCGCCGCTTCGCGTCGGGGACTGCTGCGCCAACGCCGACGGTTCCTCGTGCATCATTTTGGCAAGCGAAAAGCGGGCCAAGGCCGTGACCAAAAAGCCGGTCTGGGTCCTGGGTCTCGGCGCCGCCTCCGAAGCGGTCAACATGGCGGGAAGGCCTGATCTCACCCGCGGCCTGCGCGTTGGGATCGAGGCGGGAAAGAAGGCCTACAAGATGGTCGGGATAGGGCCCAAGGATATCGATGTGGCTGAAGTGCACGACTGCTTTACGATTGCCGAGATTATGGCCTATGAGAACCTCGGGTTTGCCAAAAACGGCGAAGGCAAAGAATTGATCCGGGCACAAGAGACCTATAAAGAAGGGAGCATCCCGGTCAACGTCGACGGCGGATTGCTCTCCAAGGGGCATCCCATCGGTGCCACCGGTGGGTCCCAGATCAGGACCATCGTCTTGCAGTTGCGAGGAGAGGCAGGACCGATGCAGGTCAAAGACCCGGAGATCGGCCTGATTCACAACATCGGCGGTGTGGGTTTGTACGGCAACGTGACTATCTTAGGGAGGTAACTATGGCAAAGCCAGATGAAGATACCAGGTTCAGCAAGTTCGGGACGGTGAGCTTTACCGCCCTGACCAAGACCAATGACTTTATCGATTACCTGGAAGGGGGGAAAGTCGAGGGGACGAAATGCAAAACGTGCGGTGCCGTCTTCTTCCCACCCCGGGCCGATTGCTACCAGTGTTTCTCCAGTGATATGGAGTGGTTTGAGGTATCCGGTGCGGGTAAGCTTCTGAGCTTCACCAAGCTCGAGTACGCCCCCATCGGTTTTGAGGACGATATACCCTATACCCTGGCGCTTGTTGACTACGGATCGTATAAGGTCTTCGGGAGGTTGAGCAGGGACATACCCGAAGAAGAGATTACGATCGGCATGATGGTCGCGCCCCACGTAGTCAAACTCCCCAAGGGGCACATTTCCTACGAATTCAGCAAGGCATAGGCTTAGATGTAAGGGTTTACGTGTGTAAGAACTTTAAATAAGAGGTGCTGTATGAGAATGGGCCTGGGGGTTGTCTCTCAGGCCTTTTCTACTGTCTTATAATAGAGCCGCTGGTTGAAGACCTGGTAGCTGAGCTTTCCCTCCTTGGTCAGTTTGTCTAATATCTTGGTGATCTCGAGGTGATGTAACCCGAGGATTCGGGCAAGGTCATCGGTCGTCACTGGTCGGCGCTGAATCAGATGGATGACCTGCTGCTCCACCGCTGCCCCGACTATTGGTTGTCCGTCTCCCTTGAACTCAGCGATAATCTCCGCATCTCCCCCCAGGGATACCTTGACGTGCTCCATCGCGTCCAACGAGAGGGGGGCGGCATAGTCTTCCATGGCGGGCCTCACCACGGTGTTGAGCTGGACTTTGTCCGGTTGAATCGTACGGATGGCCTGTTGCAGTTGCTCGATCTCTTCCCTTCCGTCATTCACCCCCCGGCACAGGAGGATCTCAAGCCAGATCTGTCCCGCATATTCCCTGCGAAAATCGGCCAGCCCTTGCATGACCTGTGTGATATCCAACGAGGGGTGGGGCCTGTTAATGGTGTGAAAGACAGAGGTGGTGGCGGCATCGAGGGACGGCATGACCACATCAGCCAAGAGGATCGCCTCGCGCACCTCCCCGTGATGGAGCAGGGAACTGTTGGTGATGACGGCCACGGGAACGGAGGTCAGCTCTTTGATCCCCTGGATGACCTCCCCGATGGCGAGGTTGAGGGTCGGCTCCCCAGATCCTGAGCAGGCGATGTAGTTCACCGTATCACCCCATTCTTGGAGGGCCTCCCTGCAATCACGGAGTATGGAGCTGGCGGGGAAATACTCTGTGCGCTCCATGGTCTGTCGCGTGGTCCTCCCGATCTGGCAATAGATGCAGTCATAGGTGCAGATCTTCTTCGGGACCAGATCTATCCCCAGGGATCTCCCCAGGCGCCTGGAGGGAACGGGGCCGTAGACATACTTCACCTGGTTTTCCTCCCTATTTTGTTGATAATGGCCTGGTGGGAGTTAAAGGCCACCCGGGGAAGGTCAGCTAAGGGAAAATATTGCACCTCTGCGGCGTCATCCCCTGCCTGCAACATTCCCCCTTGGGGGGTGATTTGATAGCCGATGATGATCAAGGGGCCGTAAAAGGGGCTGTCCTCATAGACCGCATCGATCAATTGATCCACCTCTCCTTGCAGACCGGTTTCCTCATGGAGTTCCCGCAATACCCCTTTGCTTGGCGATTCGTCAATTTCCACAAAGCCGCCGGGCAGACACCATTCACCTTTGCCCGGTTCCATTCCCCTCTTGACCAGGAGGAGATGCTCCTCATGGTCAAGAACCACGGCTGCGGTGGCCGGCAAGGGGTTTTCATAGTTGATGGTATCGCATGTTCGGCAATAGAGCCTCATCCTGCCGTCGTGGGAAATCCTCTCTAATTGTCCCCCGCACAAGGGACAGAAACGCTTTTGGGGCCTCACCCTCAACGCCTCCCGTATCCTTCATACAAAACGAATGTTTCAATCTCTTTCCTCTTGGGGGGGGAGGGGTTCGTTTCAGCGAAGCCGAGAGGAGTCATAGCTACTACGGCCCGATCCGCGGGAACCTGGATGATTTCTGCCGCCTTGGCCGCGTCGAATAATCCAACAATCACCGTCCCGAGCCCCTCGGCATGGGCGGCCAGACAGAGGTTTTGCATGGCGATGCCGCAATCGAACATGTACCAGTCTCCTTTGTCAGTAGAAACTTCTCCCTTTTTAAAACCCGCCCTCCCCTTGATGCCGACCAGGACCAGCGTGATGGGGGCCTGCATGATCCCCTTACGGGCTGGATTCGTGGATGACAGGGTTTCGGCCAGCAGTCTTCTGGTTTCAGCATCCTTCACCACGACGACTTCCCAGCATTGGGTATTGGCCCAGGAGGGCGACCACTGAATGGCCTCCAATACCGTGTGCACTGTTTCTTCGGGAATCGGATCAGGCTTATATGACCTCACTGATCTCCTCCCTTTGATAGCTTCCATAATATCCATAATGACCCTTTCTTCAGTAATTGTGAAAATGCGCTCGATGGATTCTCGGGAGCTTGGTTTTTTTTGGAGTGGAAGTCCCTTTTCCCTATTGCTACCAACACATTTAGAAGAGAATTATAAAAAGCATTGTGTTGATAACTCTCAAAAGCGATCTATTGCCGAGGCATCTTCAATCCTTGTATACGATCTGGGTTACGAGCGTGAGCCGCCCCCTTTCGTCCATCAATACCTGACACCGCTGGCCGATCTGCCGCAGCGCTCCCGCGGTCGCCGATTGGGGGAGGGTGGTGATGACTGGTTCCCCCTTATCACTACACGCAGCCACCAAAGGATCGACCGGTATCCTCCCCACAAAGGGTATATTGAGGTCATCAGCCAGCTTTTCTCCTCCACCCTCGCCGAAGGGGGTCAAGGGTTGCTCACAATGTGGGCAGGCGAACTCGGCCATATTTTCTACGAGGCCGATGATGGGGACCTTGAGCTGGTTGAAGAACGTGGCTGTCCGATAGGCCTCCCGCACGGAGAGGGCCTGCGGCGTAGTGATTATAAGGGCCCCTACCGCCCCCTTGAGGAAGCGAATGGCGCTCATGGCCTCATCTCCCGTGCCAGCGGGTAGATCGACGATGAGGCAATCCAACTCTCCCCAGTGTGAATCGGAGACGAACTGTTTGATCACCCCCTGTTTAATGGGCCCGCGCCAGGTTATAGGTGTGTCTTGATTGTGCAGGAAGAGGGCCATGGAGACCACCTTGAGGCCTTTCATCGGCGAGGCGGGTTCTATACCGTCCACCAGTCCCTCAATCCCCTGTGGATTGATACCTAACATCCGTGGAATATTGGGGGAATGGATGTCGGCATCCAGAAGGCCCACCTGCCACTGTTTGTGGGCCCAGAGCACCGCCATGTTGACCGCGATGGTGGTCTTTCCTACCCCTCCCTTCCCGGCTATGATCAATACCCGCTGCTCCTTCATTTCGTTCACACCTCGATGACAGCTCCGACATTGCAAAAGTGGAGGCGATCCCCCATCTCGTGGGCGAGTCTGACGCCGGCGTATAATCCCGTACAGTGCGAGGCTCCGATGTTGTCGATAGGAAACGATCGGAGCTCTTGGATGACCTCTTCGAGCCGTTCAGACCCATAAAACCCCAGATGGGTACCGCCGAGGACCCAGTGAAAAGAATCCTTCCCGGTCAGGTCCTTGACATGTGACAGGATATTGATCAGACCAGCATGGGCACATCCCAAGAGCACGACCGTGCCTTGTGGAGTATCGATGATCACAGACAGATCATCCAAGAGATCGTCTTCTTCAAATCCATCATCCGTCTTGACCAACAAATCCTTATCCGCTCCCTCAAAAGGGGTGATGCGGGGGATGACCCCCGTCGTGGTGATGCCGGGGGCAACCTCCACTGCTACTTCGGCAAGCCGGAAATCACCCCCCCATCCCTCTATAGCTGATGGGGAAAAAGGGATGCCGATGTAGCGCGTCTGCCCATTGCGTCGCGCATATTTGGGCTGAAAGATGTGGGGGTGGGCAGTAATCCGCGCCCCCCCTGTCTCGAGGAGGAGATCCTTGAGTCCTCCGGTATGGTCGTAGTGCCCGTGGCTGAGGACTACTTCATTGATTTCTGAAAGATCCACCCCGAGCAGTTCAGCATTGTGCAGCAACCCCAGTCCTTGCCCTGTATCAAAGAGGATCTTTTCCTTCCCACGCTCGATAAGGGCGCTGAATCCATGCTCCCCAATAAACCCTGAGGGGGCGGCGGTGTTCTCACAGAGGATGGTGATGCGCAAATCCACACGTGTCCTTTCCTTATCAATTTAATCAGGTATAGAGGACGGTGTCAAGTAACGGGACAGGCTGTGAAAAACGCCCATCGGTCCCGCGTTTCGCGGGATTTCGCATAGCTCAATTTGACAAGGTGAAAGTAGCTCTGTTATTCTTGTGGGTAATTGGTAACTGAACATACAGGGTATGAGACGGATATGAGGGGCGCTATTACTGATGTAGAGGGGATTCGCGTTGGGCATGCCAGCAACCGTGAGGCCATGACCGGCTGCACGGTAATCCTCTGTGAGGAAGGGGCGGTGGGGGGTGTGGAGATCAGAGGTTCGGCCACCGGAACCCGTCAGATCGATTCCCTCTATCCCGTCCACGTGGTCCAGCAGGTCCACGCCATCCTTCTTACAGGCGGCAGTTCATTCGGCCTCGATGCGGCCGGGGGAGTGGTGCGTTATCTGGAAGAGAGGGGGAAGGGGTTCGATGTAGGGGTTACCCATGTTCCCGTCGTCCCCACTGCGGTGATCTTCGACCTTCCCCTGGGCGATCACCGGGTCCGCCCTGATGCCGATATGGCCTATCAGGCCTGCCTTCACGCCTCATCCGAAGCAGTTGAGGAGGGGAGTGTGGGGGTGGGAACCGGCGCCACCGTCGGGAAGCTCTTTGACTTAGAGCGTGCCTGCAAAGGAGGCGTCGGAACGGCCAGCCTGGAAGCGGGAGGGGCGGTGATTGGTGCTATCGCTGCAGTGAATGCCCTCGGAGATGTGGTGGATGAGAGAACCGGAGAGATACTCGTCGGGCTCAGGGATGAGGAGGGGTCTCGTTGTGTGAGCACGGCAGGGCTGCTGCGCCAGGGGATATGGAAGAAGGAGTTTGGAAGGTCTTCCCTGGGGAATACGACCATCGGTGTGATCGCCACCAACGTAGCCCTCAACAGGGAGGACGCCATCAAGGTGGCCCAGATGACGCACAATGGGTTAGCGCGGGTCATCTCGCCGATCAATACCACCTTCGACGGCGACATCGTCTTTGCCCTCTCCCTGGGACAGAGAAGCGGGGAGGTCAATAATGTTGGGGCCTTGGCCGAGGCTGCCATCGTGGAGGCGGTGAAGCGGGCGGTGATGAAGGCCGACGGCTTCGGCATTATTCCTGCCTATCGGGATCTCAAAAGGGAGGGTTGAGCATCCTGAAGCTTTGATCACACCGGTGTTCTCGTGCGTTGGTCGTTCTTTTGAGTATTACACGAACTTTTGTGAGCGGTTGGTTGTAGAAAAGCCGCTCTTGGGCACGTAATCTCGCCCTTTCATCCTCCGTTGTGAGTTTTTGTTATTCATATCGCAGTGCCTCGATAGGATGGAGCTGTGCCGCCTGGCGGGCCGGCCAGAGCCCAAAGCCGATTCCCACGACGAGAGAAAATGAGGTGGCGAGGACTATCGAGAACAGTGAAACCTTTGTCGCCCATCCAGCCACGAGGGCAAGGAGAAGAGCAACGCCGACCCCACAGAGAATTCCCACAATTCCTCCGCTGATGGTCATCAGCACAGCCTCAATGAGGAATTGAACCATGATATCCATCTTCTTGGCTCCTAATGCCTTGCGAAGACCTATCTCTCTGGTGCGCTCCGATACTGAGACGAGCATAATATTCATGATGCCTATGCCTCCGACTAACAGGGCGATGGCGGCAATGGAGCCTAACAGCCAGGTCATGGTCCGCGTCGTGCTCTCGAAGGCTTCTTGAATTTCGGCCATATTGCGAATGGTAAATGTATCTTCTTTTTCTTTATTCAGACGGTGGCGTTTTATAATGAGTTTGCGTATTGCCTCTTGGGTTTCTTCCATTAAATAAGGATTTCGTACTTCGACATCAATAACATCGACATATTGTTTCCCTAATAGCCGGTACATGGCGGTCGTAATAGGGATAATCACGAGATCATCTTGGTCCCGAAAAGGGGATGCACCTTTCTCCGGCAAGACGCCGATCACCTTAAAATTGATGCGGTTTATCTTTATTGTTGCGCCGATTGGATTGGTAGTGCCAAAGAGTTCTTCAACAACGGTGGTGCCGATTACGGCTAGTTTTTGTCGCATTCGCAACTCTTCCTCGGTAAAGAATCTTCCCACGGTAGGAACTGCTGCCCGCATCGGTGCATAATCGACCCCTGTGCCTTGAATCTGCGTATTCCAATTTTTATTGCCGTAGACGAGTTGTCCACGACCGCTGGCCGAAGGAGAGACACTCTTCACTGTATCCGAAAGCTTTGCTATGGCATCTGCGTCCTGGAGGGTAAAACGGGTAACTGACCCGGCCTCCAGGGCTACTCCGTGCAGCCGGCTGGAACCAGGCCGTATGCTTAAGAGGTTTGATCCGAGTGAAGCCAGCCTCTCCGATATAGACTCCTTTGCCCCTTGGCCTAAGGCCAGCATTGCGATGACCGAGGCAATACCGATCAATATGCCAACCATAGAGAGGAAGGAACGCATCTTGTGGGAGACGATTGCATGGAGGGCCTGTCGGAAGTGGTCCATAAAGGCAGCCCTGGCTAATCTGTGTCGCGATTCGGATAAAATAGCATCTATGGAAAGCCCCTGCGGCTTTACAGAGGCTTTTTCCCTCTTGGTTCTTTTTCGTTCATCAGAGACGATCTCGCCATCACGCATGCGGATGATCCTCTTTGCGTGCGCCGCGATTTCCTGCTCATGGGTAACCATGACAATGGTTTTACCCTGGTGATTCAGTTCCTCCAAAACTGCGATGATCTCTTCCTCGCTCTTCGTGTCAAGATTACCTGTCGGTTCATCCGCCAAGATAATAAACGGTTCATTCACCAAAGATCGGGCAATGGCTACTCGCTGCTGTTCGCCTCCTGATAATTCATTCGGACGATGAAATGCCCTTTCAGACAAGCCGACATCCCTGATTTTCTCGAGGGCTTTTTCGGTTAGGTGCCCCATTCCCGCATAGATTAGGGGGAGCTCCGCATTTTCTACAGCACTGATACGAGGGAGGAGATGGAATTGTTGAAAGACGAAACCCGCCAATCGGTTTCTTAATATAGCTAATTCATCATCGCTGAGCTCTGTGATATCTCTGCCGCCCAAAAGGTAGGAACCAGAATCCGGTCTGTCTAAAAACCCCACGATATGCAACAGGGTAGATTTCCCTGAACCGGACGGTCCCATGATGGCTACAAATTCTCCAGGAGTAATTTTTAAGGACACGTTCCGTAACGCGCGCACTTGCACGTTTCCCATTTGATAGGTCTTTGTTATGTTTTTCAATTCGATCATAGTTATTGTCCTATTACTATAACCAGGGAAAAAGCATAGTATGAGAAGTCGATTAGCGGGAAGGCGGGGGTTGCGATGATCGTCCCCGAGGAGGACCAGGCATGAAGGGATTTCTTCCCTGCTCTTTTTCTTTTGCGGGGAGATAGTTTTGCGTCGCAATGATTATGGTATCTTCAGGTTCCAGCCCCGAAAGAACTTCTACATTCTTATCGTCTGAGATCCCTAGTTGGACTCGCTGCATAAAAGGCTTATTGTCACTTTTCGAACTTAAGAGAACAAAGCTCCCTTCCGTATCTTGTTTCACCGCCTCAAGAGGTATCAAGAGGATATTTTCTTTGCTTTGTTCGATTATGTCGATGTTAGCGCTCATGCCCGAGCGAAATATCGGCGGCATTTTTTCAGGGAGGATATCGACTTCATAGATGGTAACATTATTGACAATCTTTGATTCATAGGCTATGTGGTCGACCATTGCCGTTACTTTCGTTTCAGGATATGCATCCAAGCTAATGACCGCTGCTTGACCGAGTTTTACTTTCCCGATATCAGTTTCATCAACCTGTGCCTGAACAATAAGGCGATCCGAGAGCACCAGGATGGCATCGTTGGAGGTTACTGTTTGACCCGGCTCGACACCCCGCACAATTACTTCTCCATTGATAGGGGCTATAAGCGGGGTTGGTTTATACACCTCCTGCCAATATGTTAACGTTTCCTTGGCTTGTGACCTGGCTGCATCTAAAAGGGCAGCCCTTTCCGACGAACTCATCAATGCCAGGGTCTGTCCAACCGTTACCCGTTCGCCCTCTTGTACAAAGATCTCTTCAATCCGGCCGTTGATCGGCGGCTTTATCTCTAAACGATTCTGGGGTTGTACCGTACCTGTTGTCGATATAACGGTTTGGATTGTGCCATATATGGGGTTTATCACGTGTATGTCCCCAACAGCAGGTTTGTTTTGTTTGAAAACCATTACGAGCAAGATAATCAAACCGACTCCGATGATTATGCCGAGAACAATTTTCCATTTCTTATTCCACATAATCTAATGTTCCTCCTTCTGCTTGGATCCACTGGGCTTCAGCAAGGAAGGCATTGGCCTGGGCATCCAAAAAAGATTTCTTGGTTCGCACTAAATCATCCTCGATGATGATCCAGTTGTCAAATGAGATGAGGCCGTTTGAATATTGTGCCTGAGCGATTTTTGCTCGTTCTTCAGCTGCTTGTAAGAAATTCTTTTGTACCGCAACATTATCTATTGCATTTTGCCAATTTGTCCATGTTTCTTCTAACGTCAGGATGACGCTGTCCCTACTACTTCTCTCATCTGCTTGTTTTTGGTTCAATACGGCCCTGGCCTTGGAAACCTCCGCCCACCGGCGTCCGCCTTCGAAAAGAGGGAACGTGAGGGTTACCCCAACGGACCATTCATCATTCTCATCTGGTGGCCAGTATGAATCGTTTCTCCCCGCCTGGGCATTTGCGTAGACCTGAGGGAAAAACTCCGCCTTCGCAGATTTTAAGTCAAGCTTTGATGCCTCTTTTGCGGCTGCCAAGGCCTCGAGAAAGGGGGTGCGGGCCGCCACAGCTTCAAAATTGGGTCTCTGGCTGGTTGTCGGGACCATGTTAAAATCACCCGTTGCCTTTATTGGCTTCAGCTCCATGCGACCGATCTCCTTCGTTAACTGCCTCTGCGCTAATATAATATTCCTGTTAGCTTGGGAAACATCAAATTCGGCCTGTGCTAAATTTGCTTGGGCAGTTAATAAGGAACCTTTATGTTCTCTCCCGCCGTCATACAACAATTGTACCAAATCCGCGTTCTGTTTTCGCCGTGTGGCGATATCTTCTCTAATTGTTACGGATTCCTGAGCTTTTAACAGTTCAATAAAGGCGGTTCGTAATCGCAACCGTATATCCGCTGAGGTGACTTCGTAGTTATAGCGCGCTGATTTTACATTCTTTGCAGCCGCTGCTATATCAAAGGGAGTTTTGAGGCCGTCAAAAAGCAACTGTTGTGCAGTCACTCCATATGAATAGGTATCGGACCTCTTTGTAGCTGCCTTTGAGGTACTTTGGCGCACCTCCGTGCTTACGTGAGGCAATATGTTGCTTGTGGCAATTGCCTGATTTGCCTGAGCCTGATGTACCACTGCTTCAGCAGAGATTAAATCGGGATGGTTCTTTTTGGCCTCTTGGACGCACGCTTCCCAGGTAAGCGCTTCTTCAGCTCCCACCGCATTCAGGAAACAACAGGAGAGGAAAAACACTATTGCGAGGGGTAGTATATACCGTTTCATTGCTTTTCTCTCTTTCGTTAATAGTTATCAATACATATCTTTTTTGGCTGTTTGAAAGGTTGGTATGCCGATCGGCAGCAGTTGATTGAATTATGTGACCTCACTACATACACTGCAACACGCATATACGGCTTCCTTGGTTCTCCCTGCAGGAGACCCCTCAACCTACCTTCCCTGCCTTATTGTGCTACTCATTAAGACACCAGTGCAACAAAAAGGTTTAATCAAACAAAAGATAATTTTTACACATTATGGATGAGCAAGACAAGGTAAAACTTTGAAATAATGTGGGGCTAAAATGGGGATACTGTATATGTTTGTCGACCATCGGTGGTTGCGTACCAGGAGCATCCGGATTATAGTGTCCTTACAGTCTTAATTAACGCCTTTTTTGAAAACCTCATGAACGGGCAAGACCCTAACGGAGTGATGTTCAACACGACGGGGTGTTTCGATACAGGACCTTCTTGTGACGGCTGGGGACATGTCGTTGTGCGGATGACCGCCGAGGCGAAGCCCTGATCTTGAAAATATCTTTTTGAGCTATGCCCTTTGACGCTTTCCGTGCCTCTCGCTAATCCCACATCAGGCTGATGATACACATGATGACGCCCAAGACGCTCCATCCCAGGTATTGAACGGTCTCCCATACAGCGAGACCCGAGGTAGCGCTGTAGGCCATGGCCATGTCGCCTACGGTGATGCACATGACACTCAACGCCCCTGCAGTCCAGCGCCATCCGAGGTCACTCCCTAAATAAATTCTGACGACAGCCATAGTCTCAAGCATAATAAACAGGGATACGTAGACTAAGATGGTCATGAGCACCGTTGCGCCGGCGTAGAGGGTGTGGAAGAGCCAGAGTCCGATTCCGGCTAGTATGGCGAAGACCACTAGCACCTGCACCCAGTCTCCAAAGGAAAGGGAGTATCCCTGCTTCACCAGGCCGATGAACATCATGAACACGGACAGCATGAAGATGAACCGCGCAAGGTACTGTAAACCAAAGATGTATTCAGGAGTCTCTGATACCAGGCCGACGATTATGGCAATGCCGAGGATCAAGGCACCTGCGCTGAGTAGCACGTGAAATTTGCCTCGGAGAGTATCAACGCGCAGATAAAAGGCCTTGCCCAGCGCTGCTATTCCGAAGCACAGCACGATGATTCCCGCTCCCCACTTCCACATGGGGTCGCCAAGAGTCAGCAATACCAAGCTCCCCACGAACGAGAGCCCCATCACCAACCCAATGAAAATCCGTAATGCCTTCATGTCAGCCTCCTTTCTGTGGGAACACGTCGGTCAAGGTCAACCGTGCAATGATTGCACTATTCTTCTCCTGAAAGTTTCGCAGTTGTACGTTGAGCCAGTGACTGCCGGTGATGGTTTCCATCTCTTTCAGGAAATCCGGGACTGTGAGCCTGAAGGTTTCCAGTGCCTCATAACCGCTTCTCGATATATCGCCGACCAGTTGTAGCCTGATACCCTCCTGGGCATAACTATTCAGTCCTCCTCCAAACTGCTTTTGCAGGGATTTCTCCACGGGTTTCTTGCCTATTTTTTTTGCAATTTCCTCCATCAGGTCATTCCAGGAAGCGATGAGCGTCCTCAAGTCCTCCGATGCGCTCATCTCCTTGGCCTTGGCGAGAAAGGACTCCATCTCCGCTGACAGATAATAATCCACCTGCTTTGCCCCCTCCCACATGGTGGAGATGTCAACAGGGCTCCAGTGTTTTTCGATGTCATAAACCCCTAAGGGTTTACCCTGATAGAAAAAGCAGTAATGTCTATCGCCATGTTCTTTGTGTATACAGAGGTGCCCGGTGGGGTTCTTCTCCATAAGTTTGTTCAACATCTTGTCGAGATGGAGCACGGTGACGGATAATCCCTGCCACACCTTCTCGCCCAGAATGACTGAAAAGTATGCGAGTGCCAGTTCGTCATCAAAGAGATAGAAGTTCAGCGTTGCTCCGGGGGTATCCATAATATCGCGAGCTTCTCCCATCGCGATATGCTGTCGACCTGACAAGAGGAGGGGGAGCCCTTGATAAAAGAGTATGCGGTTGTCCCCTTGCTGTGTGGAGATTCTGGCCTCTCCCGAATAATTCTTATTATGTATTTCAGCAAGGAAGGCATTGAGATCAAGCGATTCTCGTTTGAGGTCACGGAGCAAAGCTTTTACCTCCACGGAATGCTCCAATGAAATCGCCTCCCTCGCTTCCTTCTTAACCTCCTCAAGGATTACAGGTCTTTGCCATGCTGTTTCGAGCGTCTTTTTCTCATCAGCCGTAAGGTCCTTGATGACGCAAGTTCCTGTTTCCCAATCGTAGATCCTCTGGAGTTGATCATTGCCTGTTCCCCACGTCGAGTCTATCAGGAGGATATCCCCATCTATAAAGATCACGCTTACGAACTCATCGCCAGGCCCGCGAAAGTCTATCTTACCTTCGGGCATCTCTGCCAAGGTATTTTTGAGGATCTCTACAAAATTTCCCTGTTCCGTCTTTTCCATGCCTTCAATGTCCTGTGTCGAGAAATAATAAAAAAAAGTTGGTCATATGTCAACTATAAGTCACACGTTTGATTTTTTTTGCGAAATCTCTCAGCATTCCCAGCAACATACATAAGGTCTCGCGCTTTCATCTCACCTTCCAAGATGTCAGCAAAAAACCGTATGTTCTTGTAGTTTGGATGATCAGTGAGATTGGATACCCGACCTGTTCTGCGCGGCTGACAATATCAAGATTGCGATCTCGGGGAAACAGTTGAAGCGTATAGGTAGGACTGCCCACCCGATGCCTCGTGAAATGAAGACGCCTGTTTTCTGTGACCTGATAAACCCGCTCGAATATGCCTTGTTTTGTACCGGCAGCATGGGTGTTCCGATGAACGGTATCTTCACCTGTCCACCGTGTGTGTGCCCTGAGATCATCAGGTCGATCCTCGTCGTATAGTCAGTATCAGCGGTGTCAGGATTGTGGGCCAGTACAATCCTGCATGCATCATTCGGAACGTCTTTGAGCACCTGGTCAAGGTTCACGTGGTCTTCCCACAGATCGCCCGCGCCGCCCAGCCACAGCGTTGTGCCATTACGCGAGAGGGGCACGGCTTTGTGCCGCAGGTTAATGTGGCCGCTCGTGTTTAAACAGTGTAGCGACTTTTCGGTGCTTGCCCAGTGATCGTGATTACCCAATACGGTATAAACACCCTCTGGTGCACGCAGCTTTTCCATTATAGACCAGATGCCGTCAATCTTCTGAGCGGCGGCAGCTCCCCTTACGTAGTCACCCGTACATACTATGATGTCTTTTTCCAGTTCATTCGTCTTTTGTATGACTTTGGCAAGGATGTCCAGGGGCATCAGGGGGCCGTAGTGCAGATCGGTGAGATGGATAACTCGCATGCCATGGAATTCGTCAGGAAGATTGCGGACCGGTATGGTGTAGTGGTTTACCGTGACGATGTATCGCTCTATGAAAAGCGGGTAGGTTCCCACCAGAGCGGTAACCGCTCCTCCCCAGAGTACTCTTCTTAGAAATTGTCTTCTGTTCATAGGGGAATTCCGTGTTGCTGAGGAAGAGGTGTTATGCGTACCTGTTGACAAGAGGAACGCTGAGAGGTTTGCTTCAATACTCGATCACTCATCCCTCTAGTACTGCTCCCGCAACTTCCTTTTGGCAATCTTTCCTGAGCCTGTTTTGGGCAACTCTGGACAAAAGTCGACCGACTTAGGGGCCTTATACCGAGCCAGCCTTTCTTTGCAAAAGGCGATAATCTCTTCTTCGCTGGCCTCCATCCCCTCCTTCAAGACCACGATGGCCTTCACTATCTCCCCCCACGTCTCGTGAGGGGCCCCCACAACCGCCGCTTCTAAGATAGCCGGGTGCATGTAGAGGACGTTTTCCACCTCCGTGGAATAGACGTTTTCCCCCCCGGTGAGAATCATGTCTTTTTTCCTGTCCACGATAGTTACATAACCCTCTTCATCCATCACCGCCAAGTCACCGGTATAGAGCCACCCATCTTTGATGGCCTGCTGTGTTTCCTCGGGGAGCCTCCAGTACCCAGGGGTCACGGTTGCTCCCTTGACGATGATCTCACCGACTTCTTGTTCGTTTTTAGCCACCTCCGTGCCGTCCTCCCGCACCACTTTCAACTGCACTGTGATAAACTCGCGTCCTGTTTTAGACTTGATCTTCAACTGCTCCTCATCGGGAAGCCCGGCAAGGTGATCCTTAAGAATGGACAGGGTGAGATAGGGAGATGTCTCCGTCATCCCATAAGTCTGAATGTAATCGCATTGAAAGGTCTGTACGAGCTTTTTCACTACCTCTGGGGCGATGGGTGCCCCCCCGCTCAGAAGGACCCTCAAACTGGAATAATTCCATCGCTTTGCATCAGGGTGGTTGACTAAAAGATTCAACATGGTGGGGATCATATTGCTAATGGTAGCCTGTTCTTTTTCCATGATTTCCAGGACCTCGGAAGGATCGAAGGACGTGACGAAGATATGGGTTCCACCCGCCCACGTGATGGCCCAGGTGGCCCAGGCATCGGCCAGGTGAAACATGGGGGCTACATGGATCCAGCGGTCACGGTCAGTGAGGCGCAGCTCAGCAATAGCCCCCAAGGCATGGGTGCAGATGTTCTTATGGGTGAGGATCACCCCCTTGGGTCTCCCCGTGGTCCCGCTCGTGTAGTAGAGTTGAGCAGTATCTTCTTCCTGTATATCCTCCGCTGGCAGGGTGGTTGTAGGATATTTTCCTATACCCTCTTCGTAATCCGCGGTTTCAATTGCCAGCGGGGCATTCTCCCCGTCTCCCGTCCACAGCACCGTTTGCACCCCTGTGCCCCCCTCATTGAGGGCAGCTGCTACAAGGTGCGTAAACTTCCTGTCTGCAATGAGTACGGTACTTTCTGAATCATCCAAGATAAAGGCTATATCTTTTGGGGAGAGACGATAATTGATAGGGACGGAGATAGCCCCTCTGTGTGCTACGGCGTAATAGGTCTCCATGAAGTAGTGACAGTTGGGGTGCAGAATGGCAACTTTTCCACCTTTCTTTATCCCGAGCGCACGCAACAGGTTGCAGAGGGCATTGACCCTGCTGTCAAAATCCAGATAGGTAAACCTTGTGTCCCCGCATACCAGGGCCTCTTTGTTACCATACAGTTTAACTGCCTTCGCTTTTATCTCAGGGATGATCATTCTGTAGCTTGGTGGATGTAATGGATTTTTTTGTCGAGATTGTTCTCATCCTTTTGCTACAGTTCTAGAGGGAGTGTGTTAGTGAATTGCGTTTTTTGTGGTCCAGTCGATGACCTCGATAGGTGATTTCAGAATTGCTACGCCCGCCGCGCTCAAGGCCTCACACTTACCCTCTACCGTACCCGCTGCCCCCCTGACAATGGCGCCGGCATGCCCCATGCGTTTGCCTTGGGGAGAAAAGCGCCCCGCGATGTATGATGCAACTGGTTTGGTCATTTTGTTTGCAATAAACTCGGCCGCCTTTTCTTCCTGCATGCCCCCCACCTCTCCAACAATGATAACTGCATCGGTTTCATCATCAGCTTCAAACAGTTTCAAGATATCAGGCAAGTTGGTCAGAACAACCGGGTCTGCTCCCATGCCTACCACAGCGCTTTGGCCGATAGCTTGTTCTGAGAGAATACCCGCAAATTCATAGGAGAGGGTGCCGCTGCGCGAAATGATACCGACCCGTCCCGGCGCAAAGAGCGATCCCGGCATGATACCCATCTTGCCTTTGCCAGGGACCAAGATACCCGGCGTTGTGGGACCCAGAGCCATAACGTCGTTTTGTAAGGCATAGGCACGTATCTTCATGACGTCATGGACAGGGATATGTTCGGGAACCACGACGATGAGCGTTATTCCCGCATCCACGGTTTCATAGAAGGCATCCAGGACAAATGCAGCCGGCACGAAAAATACCGAGGCATTAGCCCCTGTCTCCTCAACCGCCTCCTCAACACTATCAAAAACCGGCAAATCTTCGACTGTTGTGCCACCTTTGCCAGGCGTGACCCCACCCACTACCTTTGTGCCGTACTCCAGCATCCAGCGGGTCTGAATGCTTCCGATCTTGCCGGTTATGCCTTGGACAATCACGCGGGTTTGATCATCAATAAGGATACTCATTTTTCCACCTTTTCTTAATGGCTCATCGAAAATGGTAGGCTATTCGCCCCCCACCAGTTCGTACAGGCGCTTCACCGCCTTTTCGGTAGGTGCTTCCGTCATTACATGCACACCCCCTGAACGGAAAATCTCCCAGGTTTCTTCTTGGTGATTCCCGAGCGCCTTGGCTACAATAGGCAATTTCACCTTGTGCTCTTTGATATATCGAACTACTCCGCGGGCGCCTTCGTGGATGGGGTTGATGCCGCCGTAGATGTTGATGAAGATTGCCCGCAGGTCGACCTTCATCATGACCAGCTCCATACATTTGTAGAGCAATTCTTCGGTAATACCACCGCCGGTTTCAAGAAAATTTGCCGGCTTCAGTCGCTCACCGATGATGTCCATGGTTGCCATGCCCAATCCAGCGCCCGAGGATATGATGCCAATGTCGCCGCCCAAATCCACATAGGTCACCCCAATTTCCCTGCCTTTGCGCTCCAATGGATTTTCAATGCGTTCCGTCAACTCCGGCAAAGGGCGCTTAATACGGGAAAGGGCTGAATTATCAACCTCAATCACGGAATCAACTGCCAGGAGGCCTCCTTGATACCCGGTTTTAAGAACCACCAGAGGGTTGATCTCTGCAATAAGTGCCTCATACTGCGAAAAAACCCGATACAGCCGCACCAGAACATCCGCAAATAATGTCAGAAGGCGCTCAGATAACCCTAAACGCCTCAAAAGCATTCTGGCCTGATAGGGGTAAAACCCAAAGGCGGGATCGCAGTAGAACGATGCGATCTTATCCGGTGACGTGCGAGCGGTTTCTTCTATGTTGACGCCGCCTTCAGTACTCACCACAACGACCGGTTTTCCTGAGAAGCCGTCAACGGTGATACCCATGTACAGTTCATTCAAAATATCGGCCTGTTCGCATACCATAAGCTTGTGAACGGGGAGCCCCTTGATTTCCAAATTGAGTAGTGTTCCTGAGATCTCTTCGAGTTCATCGGGAGTTTCAGCCGTTTTTACCCCCCCTGCAAGGCCCCGTCCGCCGACGAGCACCTGGGCCTTGAGGACAACGGGGTATCCGATTTCACCCGCGATAAGCAGCGCATCTTCGGTAGATTCAGCAACACCCCGCCTGGGGACCGGTATGCCGACGCTTTCAAAGATATCGAGTCCTTCATATTCATATAGTTTCATAGGCGCTTTGGAACCTCACATATTTTTTTATGGGACCGGGTGGAGACTCCGCCACCCCGTTTCGCTTAACTAAACATTATTATGATCACAATGTCAAGAAAATATCTTTACCTCGCTTCTGATTCGATCGCTTTTCCAAAAAAAGCCTTGACAATGGTTATATATTTAATTAAAAATAAAATCAAGAATTAAATTTTATTCATTTAATTTAAGATGACCAAAGAACGACAGGAAAAGGACGCAAACGGCCTGGATCACAGCCATCAGGCCTACAAGGGTATTCGCAGAATGCTCTATCACAAGGAGCTCGTTCCAGGCCAGAAGATTGCGTATCGTGAGCTTGCGGAAGAGTTACACATGAGCCCCACCCCCATCATTCAGGCACTCAAGTGGCTCGAGATCCAGGGTTTTGTCCGCCACGAACCCCACCGCGGGTATCATATCGAGCCATTTAGCTTGCAGGAGGTGGAGGAGATTTATGAGCTCAGAGAATTGCTGGAACTGTCACTGTTGCCCGTAGCCTTTGAGCACCTGGATGAAGAAGGTATACAGCACCTCAAAACGGCACTCGATGCCCATTTATCTGCGGTTCGAGAATTCTATCTTAAAGAACGGTTATTCAAAAATATGGAGTTTCACTTGGCCCTCGCTGCGCTTTCCAAGAAGGAGACGCACTTGAGAATACTCCGTAATATTTTTGATCTCCTTTTTCTGAAATACGGAGGTAACTATTTACCTATTGCATCACTTTCTTCTGTGGATCAGGAGCATCAGGAGATCTTCGACTGTGTCGTATCCCGAGATCTTAAAGGGGCTCAGGCGGTTCTGTCCCAACATATCTCAAATGTCAAACGGCAGGTATTACAGAGCCTGAGGCAGATGCTGGATGAGGATGAAGACCTCATTCGTAATGTAATTTAATTAAAAAAAGCAATCAAATAAGTGAGGAGGAAAGAACATGGGTCTGAAGACAAAAGACGAGTATATTGAATCATTGCGACAGATGAAACCGACTGCGTATATGTTCGGGGAAAGGTCACCAATGTGTTAGACAACCCGCGGCTCCGCGCGGGAATTGAGGCAACCGCTGCAACGTATGAAGTGGCCGAGTTGGATGAATTTCGCGATCTTGCGGTTACCAAGAGCCCATTGATCAATGAACCGATCAATCGGTTTACCCTGCCCCCAGCGAGCATTGATGATCTCGTGGCGTGGGTAAAGCTCAACCGGAAGCTGGGGAATTGGGTCGGGACATGCCACCAACGATGTACGGGGCTCGATTGCCTCTCTACGCTGGCTATCGTTACTTACGATGTGGACCAAAAACATGGGACGAACTATTACAACAACTTCATCGAGTTCCTGAAATATATGCAGAAGAATGACCTGACGGCAAACGCCGGTGTGACGGACATGAAAGGGGATCGCTCCCTGCCCCCCCACGAACAGCCGGACAAGGATATGTTTCTCCGTGTGGTAGAGCGCCGGGATGACGGTATTGTCGTACGCGGGGCCAAGGCCCATCAGACCGGGTCCCTTTCATCCCATGAGATTATCTGCCTCCCCACGCGGGCGATGCGCCAGGGTGATGAAGATTACGCCGTTGCCATTGCCGTCCCGCAGGATACACCGGGATTGATCCATGTAGTAGGCCGGTCAAGCCTGGATACCCGTGAGGTTGATGGTTGCGATATAGGTAACTTCAGATATTCCAAGTATTGCCCGACGCTTATCTTTAATGATGTTTTTGTACCCAAGGAACGGGTTTTTCTGTGCGGCGAAACGGAATTTGCGGTAGATATGGTCGTAAAATTTTCTTCTTTTCACCGTCAAAGCCATGGTGGTTGCAAGGCCGGGAAGATAGACTACATGATCGGGACGGCACTCACGATGATGGAATACAATGGAACCACCAAGGCCGGCCATCACAAACAAAAGGTGATCGATATGATTCATCGAGCCGAGACCCTCTATGGATGCTGTCTGGCGTCATCGTATGAAGGCAAACAGCAGCCTTCCGGGGCCTATTTTATCGATACGGTCCTGGCCAATGCGTCGAAAATCCATGAGGGGAAGGAGATGGCCGAGGCAACCCGGCTGATGATAGATGTCTGCGGCGGCTTCGTTGCTGATTTGCCTTCGGATCGTGATTTTGCAAATTCTGAGATCGGCCATTTGCTCAAGAAATATTTGAAGGGCGTGGACACCAACCCGGTTGAGAACCGTATCAAGCTGTACCGGCTCGCGGAAAAGCTGGCTCTGGAGAGCGCGGATACCATCTCGGATATCCATGGCGGCGGCTCACCGGAGGCGCATCGCGTCACCATCTTTCGCGAGAGCAATGTAGAGAGCAAGAAGAAGGCGGCCAAACGCTTGGCCGGCATTGAAGATTGATACTTGTTGTAACTTTTAGTGTTGAAAAGAAAGGGTCTTATACAATAAGACCCTTTTTAACTGGCGTGTTCTCTGTGCTTGTTTAGGGTGATCCTGTGATAGGGTCTCGCTGTGCAAATTGTTCGTTGATCATATTGGGAAAATACAGTACCCTAGTACCACAATCAATAGAGTCCGACATAATAGTTTTTTAATTGCAACGTTGTCAAAAGGCGGGGTACTCATGAGGGTTTATCTTGAGTCCAATTTTCTGCTTCTCGGGTCTGAGACCATTGAGAGCATAGATTTTGAACTGCCCGAAGTAAGCCTCAAAGAGCTTCTTGCAGCACTTTCCCGTCGTTCTGCTGATTCTTTGGAATTTTTGCGAAACGACGGAACAGATCTAAGCCTCGATTGGGACATCGAGGTCAACGGACGTTCCTTTGGTCTGTGCGATGGAGGCTTGGAGGCTATTTTAAATGACGGAGATACCGTGACCATTAAACTTGCACTGCTTGGTGGCGGGTAGGAGTCTGATAGAAAAGGGTTTGTATACAGAACCGGAGACACTGAAAAGGAGGGATATCAATGAAGAGTTATTCAGTGGTAGGCAAGTCTGTCGAAAGAACGGATGCCAGAGTCAAGGTGACGGGCTCAGCACGATATGCCGGGGATCTTATCGCGCCCGGAATGCTTCACGGCAAGCTTCTCAGGAGCCCTCTCGCTCACGCTCGGATACTCAATATCGACACAAGCCGGGCCCGTGCGCTTCCCGGTGTGAGGGCGGTGATAACAGGGAAAGACTTCCCGGGTATCCCCTTTGGCACGCGCCCGGACATACGGGATCAACTGCCGATGCCCATTACCAAGGTCCACCACTTCGGTGAAGGAGTTACCGCCGTTGCCGCCGTTGATGAAGACACGGCAGAGGAGGCACTTGACTTAATCACGGTGGACTATGAGGAGCTTCCCGTTGTCCTGACCGCCCAGGACGCCTTAGCTCCAAATGCGCCCTTCGTCAACGAATTCAAGAACAGCAATATCGCGTATTTTTCCGATTTTGTCTTTGGTGACGTAGACAAGGGATTCAAAGAAGCTGAGTATATAAAAGAAGAAACCTTCAGTTCTCAACGCGTTTCAGTAGGTTTTATCGAACCGCACGCCTGCCTCGCCGAGGTTGATGCCACAGGGAGGATACTCCTTCAGGGTTCGAAGCAAAGCCCCTACATTACCTGGCGACATATGTGCCGGGCTATGGATATTCCCCTTTCCAAGGTGAGGATGGTAAATCCCTTTGTCGGCGGAGGATTTTCAGGAAAACATGACCCCTTCGATGTTGATTTTTCTGCGGTGAAGCTGGCTCAGATAACCGGGAAGCCGGTTAAGATAGTCCTGAACTACGATGAGGTGTTGGCTGCTTATCGACAGCGCAATGCCATGGATGCCAAGCTCAAGATCGGGGTGAAGAAGAACGGTGTTATTACTGCCCTTCGGGCTGAAAACATCCTCGAAGGCGGCCCTATTTCCGGCATCGGGCCCTTCAACATCTACTTCTTCGGGGCGTTCTTAAATGTCCCGTACAAGATTCCTGCCATCGAGTATCATGGAAAACTTGTTTACTCCAACAGGGCTCCCTGCGGGACCGTACGGGGGCAAGAGATAGTCTTGGCCCAGTTTGCCCTCGATTCCCTCCTGCATATGGTGGGTGAGGATCTCGGCATTGATCCTGTCGAAATGCGGCTCATCAACGCAGTGACGGACAACTGGCGCTGCGCGAACGGCCTGGTTGTCGATGTCTCCGGTTTACCTCAGTGTATAGAGAAGTCCGCCCAAAAAATCGGATGGAAAGAGTCACGGAAATCCAGACCCGCAGGTCGTGGTATCGGCTTCAGCTGTGCATCGCACCCCTCCGGTACGAGGTTGGGCGGCCATTTTGGGTCGTCCGTTATGCTGAAACTGCTTGAGGACGGGAAGGTGATCGTTACCCACGGTGCGACCGAGCTCGGACAGGGGGCGAACACGGTCTTTTGCCAGATGGCGGCGGAGGAACTTGGTCTACCCTTTGAAGATATTCTCCAGGGTGTCAGCGACTCAGATACAGCGATTCTCGATTGTGGTATGTTCGGCGATCGAGCCACCTACTGGGACGGCAATGCGACGATCATTGCTGCCCGGGATCTGAAGAAACAGCTTGCGGAAATAGTCGCTGGCGATCTCGACGCTGACCCGGATGAACTCGAGTTCGAGAATCGACGCGTCTTCGTAAGGGGAAATCCTAAGCGGGGCATGGATTGGCTGCTCGCCGTCCGCAAAGCATACTATGAACAGGGGGCGCCTCTATACGGACGGGGTAATTGGGCGGCAACCGACATCGACATTGTCGACTGGAAGACAGGGAAAGGGAATTTGGCACACGGCCTTGATTTTATCGCTTCGGCTATTGATATAGAGGTCGATAAGGAAACGGGCCAGGTGACACTGTTGCGCAGTGTCCACGGAGACGACGCAGGCCAACCCATTAATCCGGCCATGCTGGAGGGGCAGGTCAATGGTGGAAGCGCTCATATGGCCGGTCATGCACTCTTTGAGGAGTCGTTGTACGATGAGAAGGGGCGTATTCTCAACCATACGTGGCGAGATTACAAGCAGCCTACTGCCCTGGATGTCCCCGAATCCATCGTCGAACACGTACATACCCATGATCCCTACGGTCCTTTTGGGGCAAAGGGCGCAGGGGAAGCAAGCTCCTGTTCCACGATAGCCGCCATAGCCAACGGGATTTATGATGCCATAGGGGTAAGGATCAAAGATCTTCCTCTTACGCCTGAAAAGATTCTCCAGGCGCTCAAGACAAAGGAGGGAAAGTAATGTTTATCAAGAGACTACCCACATTCGAATATCATGCCCCAGCCACCATCGAGGAGGCGTTGGACCTCATAACGCGCTACGGAGACAACGGGCGGTTCATGGCGGGCGGGACCGATCTTTTGCTTGCTATGAAAAAAAGGGAGATAACCCCTCAACACCTCATCAGCTTAAACGGCATAGCTGCATTAAAAGGGATCAGCCAAGACAAAAGGGGAGGGGCGACAATCGGTGCCCTCACGACGCTTGGGGCGATCGAACGCTCCGATATTATACGAAGACAGTTTCCCCCCCTTCGGGATGCAATCGATGTGATGGCATCCATCCAGATACGCAATCTCGCCACCATTGGCGGTAACCTGTGCAGTGCGGTTCCTTCTGCGGATACAGCACCTCCGCTTATCGCACTCAATGCGTCACTCAAGCTCGTCGGGCCGGAAGGGGAACGGAGTATAGCTGTTGAAGAATTTTTTACCGGGCCCACAGAGACGGTGTGCACGTCGAACGAGATGCTGACGGCAATCATGATCCCGAAACCCGATGCCCTTTCCTCGGGATGTTACCTGAAGCTGATGCGCAGACGAGCCATGGACCTTGCCCTCGTTGGGGTTGCCGTATGCTTAACGCTCGATGGGGGCAAAAAAGTTTGCAAGGAGGCCCGGATCGCCCTCGGTGCCGTGGCCCCAACTCCGATCAGGGTCCCCGAGGTGGAAGCACTCCTTGTCAACAAGGCGATAGACGAAAAGCTCATAACAGAAGCTGCGCACCTCGCGGGGATGCAGTGTCGCCCCATCAGTGATATCCGTGCATCTCTTGAGTATCGCTGCAACATGGTGGAGGTACTCACACGAAGGGCTATTACGGAAGCCTACAGGAGAATCACCGCCTAAAACCGCTTATAGGAAGGGAGTATGTTTATGAAACAGGATATCGTATTAAAAGTCAATGGCATACAATACAACCTCAATGTCGAGACACACCGAACGCTTGTTGAGGTCTTACGGGATACGCTCGGCCTTACCGGGACTAAGAAATCATGTAATGAAGGTGAATGCGGTGCTTGTACCGTTCTTATGGACGGGAAGCCAGTGGCATCCTGTCAGGTCCTCGCCGTAGCTGCTCAGGGTAAGGAGATCACGACGATTGAAGGTCTTGCACAGGGGGAAAAACTTCATCCCGTACAGGAAGCCTTTGTGAAGCATACGGCCATCCAGTGCGGTTTTTGCACCCCGGGAATGGTGATGGTGGCGAAGGCGTTTCTCGATGAAAATCCCAAACCCACCTCTACCGAGGTGAGAAGGGCCATTGCAGGCAATCTCTGCCGCTGTACGGGGTATCAACAGATCGTTGACGCAATTATGGCAGCAGCAGAAACGATGCGCGGCACGTAACGTTTTTTTTGTCACGCGCTGCGGCTTCGCGGGAGTGTTTTATGTTAGAAGGATTTGTTACGTTTCCGGAGGAATTCGTCAATCGGTACCGAAACAAGGGCTTGTGGATCGATAAGACGATCGGGGAGGAGCTTGACGGCTCGGTAGAAAAATACAGTGACCGTATAGCCCTTGCCTGCAACGGACAGTACGTAACCTACCGGAAGTTGGGTGAGAGGGCTACAAGACTGGCGCTTCACTTTATTGAAAAAGGCCTTAAGCCTTACGACCGAATCATCCTCCAACTTCCCAACGAATTGGAGTTTGCTTATTTCTTTTTCGCTGCGGTCAAGATCGGTATCATACCGATTATGTCCCTGCCAGCTCACAGGGATGCGGAGATTTCCTTTTTTGCCCAGTTCACGAAGGCACGTGCGCATGTCATGCCCGCACGTTTCAAAGACTATTCTCACCAGGTCATGTCCCGGGAGATCCGCAAGAATGCCCCGGGTATGGAGCTTCAGTTTGTCTCAGGGGAACCTGTGGAGGATGGTTTTATCTCTATCACGGCGCTCCTGAATGATAAGATCGAAGAACGCATTCCTGTAGAGTCGCTCATGGAATACCGTCCTGACCCCCTGGAACCGGCACTGTTTCAATTGTCCGGTGGAACGACGGGGGTTCCGAAGATCATTCCGAGGACACATAACGACTACAGTCTCAATTTCAAGGGGATTACGGAGATCTGCGGAATCAGCGAAGAGTCGGTCATAGGTATTGCGATCCCGGTGAATCACAACTTTGCCCTGAGTTGTCCAGGCCTGTTGGGAACGCTTTTCAAAGGTGGAACGGTTGTGCTCATTCCCACCCCGAAAACGGGAACGGTCTTTGAAGCGATCCAGAGGGAGCGGATCACTATCATGCCGACCCCCCCGGCGCTTCTGATACGCTGGATGGAAGCTCCGGAGTTGGGGAAATATGATATCTCTTCACTGCAATACGTGATTGCTGGCGGCGCCAGACTCAATCCTGAGGTGGCGAAGAAGATAAAATCGGTGCTCGGCTGCGACTACTTTCAAAATCTCGGCATGGCTGAAGGGATGGGCTTCTGGACCCGTATCGGCGATCCGGAGGATTTACTGCTCAATACACAGGGGGCGCCCATGTTTGATGATGACGAAGTGCGGGTGGTCGATGAGAGAGAGAAAGATGTTCCGTACGGGGAACCTGGTGAATTGCTTGTCCGTGGTCCACTAACGATCAGGGGCTACTATAATTCCCCTGAATATAACCAAAAAGCTTTTACCGCAGATGGGTTCTACCGAACGGGCGATGTCGTAAGGATGTACAAGGGGAGGTACCTCTCTGTCGAGGGAAGGATCAAGGATACGATCAACCGGGGAGCGGAGAAGATAAGCGCGGAAGAGGTTGAAAACCATATCCTCGCCCACCCGAAGGTAGAAAATTGTGCCTTTGTGGCAATGCCCAATCGGATCCTGGGCGAGAAAGGGTGTGCCTTTGTCCTGACGAAAGGCAACCAACACCTGACACTCGATGAGCTCAACCTCTTTCTCAAAGAGGAGCGGCATATTGCCACGTTTAAATTGCCGGAGCGACTTGAGTTGGTTCAGGAATTTCCTTTTACCAATGTTGGGAAGATTGACAAAAAAGAGCTTCGCCGCATCATTAGTGAGAAGCTCGAGCTAGAATAGAATCTATAAATTGGAATGTGACGTACAGTATTCCCCTAACACATCATCACCCATTTTGTAGTTTTTTATAGAGAACTTTTTATTGGGGCAGCGTCACCCGTATGACCTTCCCTCCATACTCATGCACTGAGTCGTGGGCACGGATCGTTACCTCAGTAATTCCTTCGGGGATCTTCACGCCGGACAGGCTCCGGGTAAAAGGCTGTTCATCTACATGGGGGTGAAGTAACGTTCGC
Organism: uncultured Thermodesulfobacteriota bacterium; assembly: GCA_964459135.1. Taxonomy (GTDB): domain Bacteria; phylum Desulfobacterota; class B13-G15; order B13-G15; family RBG-16-54-18; genus CAYWLI01. The sequence goes on from CAYWLI010000008.1 coordinate 26,970, forward strand.
GTGCCGAGAACCTGACCGTCTGGCGCTATGATGTCCCACTTATCGGCATAGTGTTCCCACCCTTCATCATTATGCGAGACAGTAACACTAAACTGATAGGTGTTGTCGCCGATTTTCTTAACCTCCACATCAATGACGTCAGCTTCCCCAGCGTAGCTCACTGCAGCAACCGCAAACACGAATAACACCGTTGCCGTTATAATCCTCAATAGTTTCATTTTGGATAACCTCATTTTTGAAAGTTTTAAGGTACGCATTACTTATACTGCCATGATTTAACAAGAATCTCAACTATGCCCACTACTAAAACAATGGCTGAAACTGACCAGAGAATCACATGCCCTCTGAGAGGAATATCAAAAGGAGTTGACACGAGCCAAACGAGTAACGCAATAGCCCCACAAAGATTAATAGCAATGGCACCACCAAGCCCGAGACCCCGAATATTTCGTGTGAAGCCATATCGCTCAATGAGCAGGGCAATACCGATACCGAAAATGACCGCCCCGAGAATGGTTGGGTAAAAGTTCACATTGGATTGCGGTACCCCTAAGAGTTCAGCCATTCCCAGGGGAAACAGAAGCAGGAGAAGGCCCAAAGCAAGATTGATTATCCCATCAATAGTCAACAGTATTGCATGCTTTTTTTTCATTGTGGTTCTCCTATAAGATATGTTACGAAATCCCCACTTCTAACGGCACTGCTCATGTGACCTCTGGGATCTAGTGCTCGCTTACATGGTGTTGTTGAGCAATATTGCGGTACCTAACAAGAGAATTTCTTATTGCCTACGGGGATTGTGTTGACTATTTCTTTAGTTTAGCTATCATTTCTTCAACTTCCTCATAACCCTCCTTATAGAAATTCTCTTCATCCGGAGCTAACTCACGTAAGAGGCGAAGGAATTCCCCCGCATGTTCTTTTTCCTCATTCGCGATGTCTAGCAAAACTTCCTGTGCAAGTTTGTTATCCGTGCTTTCGGCTGTCTGTTGGTAAAGCTGTATCGCTTCGTATTCAGCAGCTATCATAAATCTAATAGCACGAATCAGCTCTTCGGCTGTAAGCTTTCGATCGTTTTTTAACACTGTGAAGGGACTGCTAAATTCTGGCATTGTTTTTCTCCTTTCTTTTAAAATATCCGCAAGATAGCGGCTCCCGATCTTGTTCTTCCATGAACCTTTATAGCATATATACTAAGTATATTGATTCAGAAAGAATTGTAAAGGCGATATTATCGAGCTAGTGGTGTCCCGGTATTGGATTAACTATTTTATAAGATCAGCATCTAGTATTTTATTCCCGTGACAATACTATGCGTGCCGTTTATCTTCCCTACAATGTACCCTTCCTGATTCTTAAAATATTGTTCTTCAAGTGCCTGAGCATTACTATGATTTTTTAGTCTAAATTTGTATTTTTGCAAAAAATTTTCTATTTCTCCTTCTTCAAGTGCAAACGACCACGCTTCTCCTGCCTTTGCCACGGTTTTAAAGATATCCTTTTCTCCATAATATTTATTTTCCTGGCGTAATACTCCTGCATAGATATAATCAAACACGACCCAACTCCCTTTTTCTGCAACATCCCGAATAAAATTGAATGTCGTGTCAACGGCGTCATCGGATAGATACATGGTCACTCCTTCCAAAAGGAAGAGTGATTTCAGGTAGTTCGCAAACCCTCCTCCGTCAAGTTTCTCCGCCAGGCTTTCTTTGTTAAAATTGATCGGGACATATATCACGTTCTCAGGGATCATAATATTTCTTTCTTTAAATGCGTTCAGCTTTTCTCGCTGTGTTATCGGCGCATCAAGCTCAAATATTTTAGTTTTTTTATTAAGCGTACTGAAGCGTTGAGCACGTGAATCAAAACCTGCCCCAAAAATAACTATCTGGTCAAATCCCTGCTCCAACGCATCCATAAAGAGGGAGTCGATATATTTCGTCCGTGCTATCACATATTCATATATGCCTTTGGGTGCAAGATATTTATGGTATACGTGGCAGAGACTTTGAAATCTTAGAAGCAGTTTTATAAAGCCGGGAACCAATGCATAAGCGATATTGTCGGTCCCCTTGTAACATTCTCTTGTTTCCTTATATGAAGCGGCCCGAGACATACAGGTAAATTCCGCTGTTCGTGATGTACGGGTTTCAACTCGACTTCCCCCTTGTTTCATACATACACCCTTTTCGCTAATTATGTCAGTCCTGCATTAGAACGTTATGTGTAGCCTTACTCTTGCCCATAAACCAATTGTTCGAATTTATTCTGTGGTAACAGATAGTATGTGCCCGTGGCCCGGGTGCAGACCACTCGTTCTGCAGTTTCAATGGTGGCTTCTAATTGGACTTTTGAGTTTTTCTGCGAAGTTATAAGACAAGAAATTGTGAGTTTCTTGCCTAAATAGGCTGGTTTTAAGAAATGTATATTGAGCTCTGAAGTAACACCCATCTGTCCGGTAAGTGTATGGGTTGTCCACCCCATAATTTCATCAAAGAGACCAGATTGAATGCCGCCATGGAGAATGTTCCCTAATCCCATAAAAAGTCTTGAAGGCACATACTCAGTAGTAACTTCTCCGGTTTCTTCATTGAGATAGAATCTCAGCTTTAAGCCTACGGGATTCTTATCACCACAGAAGAAACATTCTTGTTCAGGATACGGATTGGGAATTTCTTTTTTCATCTTTCCTCTTTCTGTGATCTTGGGGAGCGACAGCGTCTATTCTCCCTTCTTTATTATTTATTTAGCTTCGGCTTCTGGTCTTGGCAAGGAGCCTGAGTATTTCAAGGTACAGCCATATCAGTGTTACCATAAGACCGAAGGCTGCGTACCACTCCATGAATTTAGGCGCTCCTGCTGCAGCCCCTTTTTCAATAAAATCGAAGTCGAGCACTAAATTGAGCGCGGCTATAATCACCACAACAAGACTAAAGATGATGCCGATAGTCCCGCTTTCGTGGATGTATGGCATGTGAATACCAAAGAAACCGAGCACTATCGTGCTCACATAGATAAGTGCGATGCCTCCCGTTGCAGCTACAACCCCCATTTTAAAATTTTCCGTCACCTTGATTATCCCCGATTTATACACGAGCAAGAGACACAACAAGGTCCCAAAGGTCAAGGCAACCGCTTGAATAACGATCCCTGGAAATTGTGCCTCGAAAAAGGCGGATATGCCGCCGATGGCAAGGCCTTCAAGGACGGAATAGAGAGGTGCCGTCACCGGAGACCATTGTTTTTTGAAAATGGTAACCAGAGCAACGATAAAGCCACCGATGACCCCGCCGTAAAGCCAGGGCATGATGGCCTGCGGGTTGCCACTTGTGAAAAACGTATTCCACACCCATACAGCTGGGATCAGCACAAGAACCAACATCAGCAATGTCTTGTTTACGGTACCCTTGTATGGTCATTACTCGTGCAGGATCGACAATCCTGGGGACATCAGTGAATGTCTTTGCGCTCAAAGCGGGATTTGCTGTTCTCATATCGTTACCTCTTTAAGATTTAGTCAAACGCACATATTAGCCAAATTCGATAAAAACATGATGCTGAAACGGTACTTATCTGGGCAGCGCCGCCATTTTTTGTCATGATCTAAATGGGGCCGCGGGTTATTGCGGACGCACCCTCGACGCAATCGAACAACTTCAAGGTGATATCACTGAAGGCCTCCAGGGTTTTCATTCGCGCCATGATCGGGCCTTCGAGATACGCCTTACGCGAGGCGTCGTCCTCAAACAAATAGAGGCCAGCGGCTTCGCCTTGCTCCTCGTTGATGCCGAAGATCTTCCACTTCAGCCCCGGTACATCCGCGATGGGGACCGCTGCCGTCTCAAACTCCTTTGCCAATTCTTCCGCCGAAACGGTGAATCGTACATTTATCTGTAGGATCTTTTTTGGCATGTTGGCACCTCCTCTATTTTTATCATTTTGTCGAGACCTTTTTGCTATCCTTAATGTACTTCGTCAGATGGTATGTAACTCAGTTATTATATGGATTCAGCGAAAAAAAGTCGAGAAAAATAAGGGCGGGAAACCTAATCTACATTATTCGTAATGTTCCTTCTTATGCCTTTGCAAGAAATAATCGATGTTACTTTATTCCAGTAATTTTTATGCCGATCAAATTTTTAGATACATCACACGAGACAAGTTTTGTATCTTTGAGTAATTCTTTCAGCCTTTTATTATTGAAATAGATATATAAGGGAAATGCCTTTGCACGTGGTAGTGCTTTACCTTAATAACAGACAACATCGATACAATTTCTTTCGGTGTATATGATGCCCGGATTGATTCAGCAATGCCTTTCTTGATGGGAAGATAATACGTCAAGAAATGTCTTTCAAAATCATAGATGAGTATTACTCCGCCTGTTTTTAAAGCACCATAAAGGTTTTGCAAGGCCTTTTCCGGTACTTTCCAGTGGTGCAGGGAAAATGTGGAGTAGATAAGGTCAAATGCACCAAGGTCTTGTATAAGACCGTTATCTTCTACCGCGCCTTCAACAAACGTTAATCTATTGCGTGCGTTTTGAGATCGTGAATATGCCGTTGCGACCTTGATCATGTCAGAAGAGGGTTCGAGCGCTGTGACTTGAGCACCTGGAAATCTTTTGATTATCTCTATTGTTTGATAGCCGGGCCCTGATCCGATTTCAAGGAACTTTCCGTTCTTTTTTGATCTTCCACGATACGCAGGAATCCGTTCAAATAGAACCGAGCCATTTTCTTTTGCATCTCCAAATAATTTTGTGCTGATTGATTGCCGGTAATTATTGCTAAGTCAGTATGTGGTTTCCTTTTGAGCATAGTCTTGTTCCTCTAACTCCATTTACGATGCTACCTTACTAAAACTAAAAGTCCATCTTCCTTGAACCTTAAATTTGAAAAAACCTTTTGCAGTCAATTTTTGCAGAATTTCAATTTCTTTCATATGATGATCACTAAAATACATAATTCCCTGAGGTTTAAGTACTCTGTGAAGCTCACTGAGCACTTCTTGATGATTATCGAGGCAATGAAACACATCAAAGCAGATGACATGATCGAGGCAGTTGTCAGGAAGTGCTATAGAGCTGTTTGAGTGGATTGTTCTCACATTTTTGAGATTCTTTTTTTGAGCCTTGCGCTCAACCATGTTCACAGCAATGGGATTGATATCGAGCGCATATACAATACCTGATGGGCCTATGTTATCTGCAATAAGCGTTGTGAACACTCCGGGCCCACAACCAAAATCAAGGACGTGAGAACTCCGTTTAAGCTTGACTTCAGCCAACATCTTATCTGGAGGCATGAACATATTACGGATTGGTATGCCGATGAGGGCCATCATTTTGAATGCGACATTCGACATTTTTTCCCCTTATAATAGTAACTTTTGGCTCATGACAAAGATCACGTCCGAGGGTTTCCCTCTCCTCACAGTCTACGGTCCACCACCACTCAACAGTCTTAACGGGCGTCTGCCCCTTCAGTCGCGGACGGACCAGACGGTTTTTCGCCAAAATGCCTTTTTATTTTTTCCCTGAACTTGTTCGCCCAAGGGGGACGGGGGTGAAAATGTTCATCATGATCCGGTCCATGGCGACCGGCCTTGAATAAAATATGCGCCAGGATGACCAGCCCCCACGCCTTCCAGAAACCGATGGTGGGAAGACCAAAGATTGCAGGCATAAGCCAGTTCCAGAGCAGCATGACAACCCACCCGAACAGAAAGGCTACCAATACCCCGAGGGCAACGCCCCCAAGCACCATCATAACTATTCGAATAATTCTCTTAACCATGATATCCTCCTATGACTTTGCGTCCAATATAGTTTTTATTTCTTGCAATTGTTTCCTTAAATATTGAATTGCGTATCTTTTTCTTGAGATGAGTGTGTTGATCGATTCCCCTGTCATTGTCGCGATCTCTTTAAACGTCATACCTTCCAATTCCTGCAATACAAAGACCATACGCTGTTCCGCAGGTAACGCCTCAACACTTTCGATAAGGGCCTCTGCGATAAGGTTCCTATAATACGACTGCTCCGGATGAAGGCCGGAATCGGCAATCAGATTTTCTATTCCGTATTTTTCCATGTCTTCCAAAGGTAAAGTCCGCAGTCGCTTTTTTCGGTACCAGTCGATAATCCTATTCCGGGCAGCGGTATACAACCAACCCAGTATATTATCAATCTGATCCGTAACGCTGATCCCTTCCAACGTATGGTAGAAGACATCATGAAGGATGTCCTCCGCATCCTCCTGGTTTGCGACCCTGCTCCTGATAAAAGCCAGAAGCCGGCTTTTTTCTGTTTTATAAACTTTGCCTATTTCCAATTGCAATGCCATTTCCATCTCACTCTTAAAGACGAACTACAAGTAAAAATATTGTAAAAAGATGATAAAAAAACAACTCTTCAAAAAATATTCCTGAAAAGACGCAGATACCTTTCTTTTGTAATGCGATAGTATTAATATCCTCACTTGATTTACAACAAGCCGTTACAATAATAGAGAGCATGAGAAGAAAGGTATTAACTTCTTTAATCGATAGACTAAGTAATTGAGTTGAAATTGATATGAAAAAATGTGAGAGGATTATTTCTCTATTTTCAATAACAGCCCCCCTGTCGTGCTTGAAGAATTTTAGGGGAATAATTCTTTTACAATATGGTAACGTCCTTCTATGATTGCAGCAATAAAAAGTAAGGGGATAACTACTGTTATAAATACTTTATTGGCCTCTAGCCATCTTTCTTTATATGTCGTATGAGTCTTTGAGAATCGATAACCAAAACCTCTCCATATACCAATTCCCCATGCTATCATCATCGCCGGCCATTCGAAAATTCCATGTGGAACTAACAGGGACAGTATGTTGGATTCTGACACACCCGGAGCGCTCGCAATCACGAAGCCTAACATAAATCCATTTAAAACGGCTATCGTGACGGGTATGAGTCCGAATAAAACGAAAACACACATATCAAAATAGGTTGTGATGAGATTATGAATAAATAGTCTCAGAATAAAGCTTGTAGCACTTTTACCTAAAAATTGAGCAGCTAATTTTTTGAGTGCCTCATTTAAAAATAGGAAAGGTTCAGGATATGACCAGCTTACAAGACAGGAACCGCAATATAAAATAGTTGCAATGAGAATACAATATCGTGCTTCAAAAACAATATGTCGACTATCTGCCCATAGGTTTTTTACTACGTTTTGCATCTACCCTTATTTTTCGCTTGCGTCAGAACTCTCTGTGCAGTTGATATAAGTGACTGCGAGAACGTTAATGCAACACGTTTTGTTACGTATCCTAAACAGCCTCTCTGCACATTTCTATGAGAAACGTGCTGAGGGTGAGGTCTTCTTGGAACCAGTCGATTTCTTCTCCCAGTATGCCCTGCCATACCACGGGGTCTGGACTGCTCAGGTCTTGCCCATGGATTCCCCAGGAGACAAGTCCTTGATCATCATCCATAAAGACCAACCAATCCCTATTCCAATCCAACTCCTCGATTGGCCTCAGTCGGTTTTGTTTCTTATTGACCCAGTGATACCCAGCTACGGAGTAATAGTCGAACAACGCTTGCGGAATTTGCAGGCCGCGTTGGGCGAGTCTGGCCTCGACGGATTCTTCTCCGAGACCATCTGCTGGCTCTGGTTCAGACCCGAAAATCTCGCGAAAGTGGGATTCGTAAAACAGCTCAAACATGTCTCTGTATTTCCTCCTGAACACAGAATATGATTAATGATAGCT
>CAYWLI010000009.1:0-15557 GCA_964459135.1 uncultured Thermodesulfobacteriota bacterium
GTTGGGGTGGGGAAAGACGTGGAGAACAGGGCCCCGGCCCTCATCGAGGCGGGGGTGGATTGCCTCGCAGTCGATTCCGCCCATGGGCACTCCTGGGGGGTGATTGAGGCGGTACGGTGGATTCGCAGGGAGTTCCCGGCGAGTCAGATCATCGCCGGCAATGTGGCCACTGAAGAGGGTACAGCCGCCCTCATAGATGCCGGGGCCGACGCCATTAAGGTAGGGGTGGGTCCAGGATCCATCTGCACCACGAGGGTGATCGCGGGCATCGGTGTGCCCCAGATAACGGCGATCATGAAGGTCGCCCAGGTAGCCCGTAAGAACAACATCCCCCTTATCGCCGATGGGGGGGTGAAGTACTCCGGTGATGTAACGAAGGCCCTCGCTGCCGGCGCCGATGCGGTGATGATCGGCAACCTCTTCGCCGGCACGGATGAGAGCCCTGGGGAGATGGTCCTCTATCAGGGGCGCAGTTACAAGGTCTATCGCGGCATGGGCTCCCTTGAGGCCATGCGCGAAGGGAGCAGAGACCGATACTTCCAGAGCGAGGTAGAAGACGTAAAATTGGTCCCCGAAGGGATAGAGGGGAGGGTGCCGTATCGAGGGGCGCTCTCCTACTGCGTCCATCAATTGATCGGAGGTTTGAAGGCCGGCATGGGTTATGTCGGATGCGGAACAATTCGTGATCTCCAAAAACGGGCCAGATTTATTAAGGTGACGAGCGCAGGTCTTCGCGAAAGCCATGTCCACGACGTCATCATAACCAAAGAGGCCCCAAATTATCGCCTTGAATAGGACCGCATAGTGATAAAAAAGCTAACATCTTGGCACACCGTTGCCTTCCTTGTTCTCCTGGTCGTGCTTTGTATCGGCAACCTCTGTATCGCAAGGATAAGCACAGCACAGGATCCGGTGGAAGAACCGGCTGAAGAGCAGGTTGTAACGATATCCCCTCAATATGAGGAGGGATTCCAGCAGTTATGGATCCAGAGACAGGAGGCGAAGACTGCCGGAGATATGATAGGCGAGCGTTACTTGGAGGAGATCATCCAACGAAAGCTCGATAAAGGGATCAGAAATTTATGGGAATATGCCCTCCTTGTAACGAGGGAAGGGATGACGCTTGATGACAAGGAAGGGGCTGTCACGTTGGGGGAATTTGCTCAGAGGATGGCTCCAGACCTCCCCCCTGTCTACTTCTATGAAGGTAAGAAGCTTCTGGGAAAGGATAGCTGGCAGCTCGCTGCTGGCATCGAAAAAGTCGTTGCGGGGATAAAGGCTTATCCCAGCAATATACTCCTTGCGACAATCCAGGGTATTAATTTCCTCTATATGGTGAGCCTTGGGGTTTTTTTGGCCATCCTCGTCTTCTGTTTGATGGTGTTTTTTAAGCGCCTGCCGATACATTTTTATGCCGTGCGAGAGGAGTTGGGAGGGGATCTTCGAGAGATTATATGGGGGGCGGGGCGTGTTTTTCTCCTCTTTCTACCCTTCCTCTTGCAGCTGAATATCCTGTGGTGCGCCCTCGTCTGGTGCCTTGTCCTCTGGAGGTATCTCACGCGGGGAGAGAGGGGCATTGTGTTTTTCTCTTTATTGCTTGTCGTCTATCTCATCCCTCTTGGAGGGGCCTTTTTCCAATTTATGGAAGGTCCGCGGGCTCAGGTGGTTTTTGATATGTACGAAGCAACGTATGGGTCGCGGAAACCGCAAGCTGTGGAGAGATTGCGGCTTTGGGCTGAGGACCACCCGGATGATCAAGAGGCCCTGTTCACCTTGGCCTTGACCGCCAAGCGGGAAGGGAATTATATCGATGCACAACGCTATTACCAGCAGGTTCTGAGTCTCAACCCTGCTGATGCACACGTCATTTCCAATCTCGGGAATCTCTATGTGGCCCTTGGCGAACCAGAGCAGGCGAGTGCGTTATATCATCAGGCCATCGAAATAGCCCCCGACAACGGTGTGTATTACTTTAATCTAAGCAAGGCCCTCTCACAAAAGTCAATGCTTGTCTTGCAGGATGCGGATGAAAACTTCCTGAAGGCCAGGGAGTTAAGCCCAAAGATAATCGGGGCCCATATGGAGATTGACTCTCCCCATCCCAATCGCATGGTGATTGATTATAGTATCCCCCTGGAGCATCTGCGAAAAAGGCTCGTGACTGAGTTTTGGCACGAGACCGGCCCGTCTTATTTTGTATTGGATGTTTGGCTCAACGATCTTTCTCCTCGGATTCCTTTCGCTTTACCCGTCTTTTTTCTTGTCAGCTTGATTGTTTTGGCAGTTGTCGGTAAGGGGCGCGGGGAGCGGTGGAGATGCTCCCTGTGCGGGATAATCAGCAATCAACCTTTCGGGAGGAAGGAAGGAAGAAAGAATATCTGCGTCAGGTGTTTTCGGATCCTGAAGGGCAAGGAGATAGATCAGGAACTGAAGGAGAATAAGCTGAGAGAGACTAAGGGGTTTCAGATAAGAATGGGGGTTTATGATAAAGTATTTCCCCTCCTCATCCCTGGCATTGGCCATATCTGGAAGGGGTATAATGTGCGCGGTTTCTGCTATCTCTGGATATTTTTTATTTTTGTGGGAAAATTCTTTTACTGGAAGGGGATCGTTCCTCCGGTTATCCCCTTTCCCACCGATGGTAACCTCGGTGGAGTGCTCTTCATGATTGTACTCTTCTGCTTGTTTTATCTGGTGGTTCTCTTGAGCGGGTATAAGAAGGAAGGATTAGAGAGAGTTAAGCCTTCCTTCTCGCTGGAGGGGATTAGAAGGTGATAAAGGAGATGTAATAATGGCCTTAGAGGGAGAACTGCGGGATTTTAACATTTTGGAAGTCATTCAACTCCTGGGACAACAGGGCAAGACAGGGGTCCTGAGGGTCTGGGGATGGGGCAAGAGGGGTGATGAGGCCGGAATATACTTTTCCAACGGCCGGATAACCCACGCTTCCTCTAACCAGCGAACAAAAGGAGACCTTGTAGGGGAACGGTTGGCAACGACAGGCGTCATCTCCCGAGACGATCTCTATAACGCCCTGCGGACACAAAAGAAATCGGGCCATTTTTTAGGAGAGATCATCGTTGAAGGGGAGATGGCTGAAGAGCAGGCAGTACTCAATGCCCTCTACACCCAGATACACGAGCTTATTTACGAGGTCTTTCGACTGGAGGTGGGGAAATTTGAGTTTAAGCCTGTCCCCGCGGCAGAATTCCCCAAACTTTCCGTTCAGTTACATGCCGATGAAGTGATGTTGAACATCCTCAAAATGGTGGATGAGTGGCCTGAGATTGAAAAACGCGTTCCTCCTCCGACAATGATTCTCAAAAAGACCGAGACCCTTGAGGAGCACGGCATAACTCTGTCTGAAGATCACGATGCGGTCTACCGATTAGTCGATGGCACGAGGAGCGTCAAAGAGATCATTGACGTAAGCCTCTTGGGTAAATTCGCCACGTTGGAGATCTTAGCGAGTCTCTTGGAGGGGGAAGATATCAAGGAGGTGGGAATCAAGAGAGCTGCGGATTCCACCCAGATGGGATCTACGTTCCAGGTGCTGAAGCAGAAGCCCATGTTTCTTGGGTATGCAGTAGGGCTTGGATTTGCTCTCATTCTTCTCGTGGTTTCTTTTTACCCGTTCAATCTTGGCTTTCTGTGGGGTAGTCCGTGGGGAGAGATGTCTTCCACTCGTGGGTATATCGAAGCGGTGAGGTGGGAGAGAATCGAGTGGGGGAAGGAGATCTTTTTTCTGGAACGGGGGAGATATCCCGAGAATCTCAGAGAACTTGTTGATGCCGGTATATTGACTGAAAAGGATGTAACTGATTGAGATGTCCGAGGAGAAGGTAATAATCCTTGATTTTGGCTCTCAATACACACAACTTATTGCCCGACGGATCAGGGAACAAAAAGTATACTGCGAGATTCATCCTTATACTCACTATGCAGAGGCGATCAAGGGGAATGGGATCAAGGGAATCGTCCTCTCAGGAGGGCCTGCCAGTGTCTACGATGAGGGCGCCCCACGCATTGGTGATGAGCTCTTCCATCTCGGCATCCCCGTATTGGGGATTTGTTATGGTATGCAACTGATGACCTTTCTCTTAGGGGGGGATGTGATGCCTTCCCGGGAACGGGAATATGGGGGAGCGGAGCTGGAGATTGATGAAGCCCGTTACATCTTCGGAGGACTGATGAAAGAAAAGACGTACCGGGTGTGGATGAGCCACGGTGATCGGGTAGAAAAACTTCCCCCCGGATTTATGACTTTGGCTCATTCCACCAACTCCCCTATCGCTGCCATGGGAGATGTGGATCGTAAGCTTGTTGGTCTCCAATTTCATCCTGAAGTCGCCCATACCGAGATCGGCGGTGAGATTCTGCACAATTTTCTGTTTTATATGTGCCAATGCCGTGACAGTTGGGATATGAGGTCTTTTGTGGAGATCTCTGTAAAGAGGATTAAGGAGGAGGTGGGGGATGGAAGGGTCATCTGTGCCGTAAGCGGAGGAGTTGATTCATCGGTGGTGGTGGCCCTCCTTCACGAGGCCATCGGCGACAGGCTCACCGGTATCTTCGTGGATAATGGTCTCTTGCGTAAAGAGGAGGCGCAAGAAGTCTTGACAGTCCTGAGGGATTCTTTTCACGTGGATCTCCGTTTTGTCGACGCCCGCAGAACGTTTTTGGACCGTCTCAAGGGGATAGAGGATCCCGAGCGGAAGCGGAAGGTGATCGGGGAACTGTTTATTGAGATTTTTGAGGAAGAGGCTCAAAAGATCGGCAGGGTGGATTATCTGGCTCAAGGAACTCTTTACCCCGATGTTATCGAGAGTGTTTCCTTTAAGGGCCCCTCGGCTACCATTAAGAGTCATCACAATGTGGGGGGGCTTCCGGAGAGGATGAATTTACAACTCATTGAACCCCTTCGCGAGCTCTTTAAAGATGAGGTGAGAGCTGTTGGAAGGGAGTTGGGTCTCCCTGATCGGATCCTCCACCGACAACCCTTTCCCGGCCCCGGATTGGCGGTACGGCTTATCGGAGAGGTAAGCGAGGAACGACTGGCGATTTTGAGAGAAGCAGATGCCATCATGCAGGAGGAGATCGTCAAGGCTGGTTTGTATCATGAAATTTGGCAGTCCTTTGCTGTACTACTCCCCATCAGGACGGTCGGGGTGATGGGGGATGAGAGGACCTATGAACATGTCATCGCCTTACGTGCCGTTTCCAGTCTCGATGGCATGACAGCGGATTGGGCGAAGTTTCCTTACGAACTGCTCAGTACGATGGCCAACCGGATCATCAACGAGGTCCAAGGAGTGAATCGGGTGGTCTACGATATCAGCTCTAAACCCCCCAGCACCATTGAGTGGGAATGAGGGCCTTGGAGAAGACTTCCCCTTCTTGTTGAAAGGCTGGAAGGGAGGGATCTTCTCTGAGCACACCGCCAGGTTCGGTAAGCCCTGTCAATCTTTTGTAGTAAGGATTGGAACATGAAAGAGTTCGTCCACCTTCATCTCCATAGTCAATATAGTCTCTTGGATGGTGCTATTCGTTTTGAAAAGCTCTTCCCCCTCGCTCGCACGTACGGGATGAAATCTCTGGCCTTGACTGACCACGGAAACATGTTTGGGGCGATCGAGTTTTATCAGGGGGCCATTGCCTATGGGATCAAACCGATTATCGGGTGTGAGGTCTATGTGGCCCCTGAGTCACGCTTGAAGAAGGAACCTGGGAAGTTCAAAGACCTCTCCTACCATTTGGTACTCTTGGTCAAAAACCAGGAGGGTTACGCCAACTTGATCCGTTTGGTAAGCCTCGCCCATCTGGAGGGATTCTATTATAAGCCTCGGGTGGACAAAGAACTCTTGGAAAAGCACAACAAGGGATTGATCGCCCTCAGCGGTTGTTTAAAGGGGGAAATCCCTGTCCTTTTACTCGGAGGCAAACAGGATGAGGCCAAGGCCGTGGCAGGGTGGTATCAGGAGATCTTTGATGAGGGTCGATTCTACTTGGAGATGCAGGACATCGGTCTTGAGGAACAAAAGGTCGTCAACCAGGGCCTTGTGGAGTTGAATCAAGCATTAGGAATACCCCTCGTTGCCACGAATGATTGCCACTATTTGCGACGAGAGGATGCTGTTGCGCACGATGTCCTGCTTTGCATTCAGACCGGCAAGACCCTCAAGGACCCCAAGCGAATGAAGTTTTCCACCGATCAATTCTACCTACGCCCTGTGGAGGAGATGGAAAAATTATTCGCCCACTATCCCGAGGCCTTACAGAATACCCTGGAGATTGCCGAACGGTGCAATCTGGAGTTGCGGTTCGAAGAGTATCACCTTCCCCGGTATAAGCCCCCCACCGGAGAGTCATTGGACCACTACCTCGACAAGACGGCCCAGGAGGGATTGGAACGGCGTTCCTTGTATACCTCCGAGGCACCAGAGAGGCGGGAGCGGTACGTGAAGCGATTGCACGAGGAGCTCTCCATCATCAAGTCCACGGGATTCTCCGGCTACTTCCTCATAGTGGCGGACTTCGTCAACTATGCCAAGGAGCGGGGGATTCCAGTGGGGCCTGGCAGGGGGTCGGCAGCAGGGAGCCTCGTGGCCTATTCCCTTGGAATAACTGATATTGACCCCCTGGCATACGATCTCATCTTCGAGCGATTCCTCAATCCCGAGCGTATCAGCCCCCCCGACATTGATGTGGACTTCTGCATTGAGGGGAGAGATGAGGTAATCAAATACGTGACGGAGAAGTACGGCACGGAAAATGTGGCCCAGATTATTACCTTTGGCAAGATGCAGGCCAAGGCCGTGGTACGGGATGTGGGACGCGTATTGGATATTCCTTATAAAGAAGTAGATGCTATCGCCAAGCTCATTCCGAATACGCTCAACATCACCTTGGATCAAGCCCTGGAACAGGAGCCGAGGATGAAGGAGTTGGCCGACCGTGATGAAACAGTAGCCAAGCTTCTCTCCTTGGCCCGTTCCTTAGAGGGGATGGTACGCCATGCCTCCACCCATGCTGCAGGGGTAGTCATCTCCCATCGTCCCCTGATGGAGTATATCCCCCTCTATCGGGGTGGTAATGGTGAGGTCGTGACCCAATATGCCATGAAGGATGTGGGGCGGGTTGGTCTGGTAAAGTTCGATTTTTTAGGCCTGAAGACATTGACGGTTTTGAGCAAGGCGGTAGAGTTGGTTGAGCGTACCAAGGGGGAAAAGATAGCGCTTACCCACATTCCTCTGGATGATCAGGAGACCTTTACACTCCTTGGGTCAGGCGATACCACGGGAGTATTTCAACTGGAGAGCTCTGGGATGAGGGATCTATTGGTGAAGTTGCGTCCTGAGACCTTCTCGGACCTCATCGCCCTGGTGGCTCTCTATCGACCAGGGCCCCTCGGCAGCGGTATGGTGGATGAGTTCATCAAGAGGAGCCATAAGAAGTCTACGGTCAGATATGAAATACCCACGATGAAGGAAATCCTTGAAGATACCTACGGAGTGATCGTCTATCAAGAACAAGTCATGCGGATTGCCAGCACCTTGGCTCATTTTAGTTTGGGGGATGCGGATATCCTGCGCCGTGCCATGAGCAAAAAAGACCCGGCGGAGATGGAGCGACTCGAGGAAAAGTTTGTCGAAGGGGCGCGCCACAATGGGATTCCGCAGGAGAAGGCCGAGCGCATTTTTGAGATGATGGCCAAATTCGCCGAATATGGTTTTAATAAATCTCACAGCGCAGCCTATGCCCTGATTGCGTATCAGACGGCCTATCTTAAGGTCCACTATCCCACTGAATTCGTGGCGGCGCTGCTCACGTGTGACATGGACAACACCGATAAGGTGATGCGGTATGTGGCAGAGTGCCGAGAGAAGGGGATTGAGATTTTTCCTCCTGACATCAATGAGAGCAATTGGGGTTTTACCGTTTCCGGAGAGATGATCAGATATGGTCTAGGGGCGGTCAAGAACGTGGGGTTTGGGGCCGTTGAGGAGATACTGCGCAACCGCACGGAAGGAGAGCAGATCTCGTCCCTGTTCGATTTTTGTGAGTCGGTGGATCTGCGTAAGGTGAACCGCAGGGTGATTGAGAGCTTGATCAAAGCAGGGGCCTTTGATTCCATCGGGGCTCGCCGGTCCCAACTCATGCTCGTTTTGGAGGAGGCCTTGGAGCAGGGGCAGGCAAGACAAAAAGAACGCCGGGGGGGACAGCCGGCCCTCTTTGAAGGGCTTACGTATTCGCATAGCCAAACCAATCTGCCCAATTTAGAGGAGTGGCCAGAAAACCAACTCTTGAGCTTTGAGAAAGAGGTGCTCGGTTTTTACCTGACCAGCCACCCCCTCATCAGATACCAAGAGGATATCAAAAAACTCACTACGGCAGATACGGAGACCCTGGGCGACATGGCAAACGGGACTCAGGTCAGCGTCGGAGGATTAGTGGCAGAGGTCAAGGAGATACAGACCAAAAAGGGGGATCAGATGGCCTTTCTCTCCCTGGAGGATATGAGAGGGAGGGTCGAGGTGATTGTTTTTCCCGATGTATATCGCAGCGCCCGTCCTTACCTGAGGGTAGATGTGCCTGTTTTGATTCGTGGGGTCTTGGACAACGGAGAGGAGCGCCTTAAAGTAAAGGCTTCTTCCTTAGTGCCACTCGATGAGGCCAAAAGAGAGAAGATTTCGAAGATTCATTTTCGGTTGCGCACACCAGGGCTTTCCAAAGAGCAATTGTTGCAATTGAGAGAGATCTTGAAGGAAAACAAGGGGGGGTGTGAAACCTTATTACACCTCATCGTTCCCCACCGGTCAGAGGTGATCATGACGCTGTCCCCTGAACTGATGGTGGCTCCCTCCGACAAGATGAGGAGATCTGTGGAGGGACTTTTTGGTGAAAAGACCGTGGAGATGGAGTGAAGATGCTTTTGTTAGGAAGAGGTCCTGACGGTCGTCGCGGGGGATCAGGAAGATGGTGAGACACTATCTCGATTTTGAAAGGCCGCTCATGGAGTTGGAGCGTGAATATGAGGAGCTTCAGCGCTTTGCCCCCCGAGATGACCCTCGGGTCCGAGCAAAGATAGAGAGGCTTGAAAAGCGTATTGGCAAGATACGGGAAGAGGTGTATTCCCAACTTACCCCATGGCAGAAGACGCAGCTGTCCCGCCACATCGACAGGCCTCATACTCTCGACTACCTTGAATTAATCTTCGAGGATTTTATCGAGCTCCATGGTGATAGAGGGTTTATGGATGATCCAGCGATGGTCGGTGGTTTTGCCCGCCTTGATGGAGAGGCAGTCGTGGTGGTAGGACATCAGAAGGGAAGGGACGTTAAGGAGATGGGCTACCGAAACTTCGGGATGCCCCACCCAGAGGGGTATCGCAAGGCCCTCAGAATAATGGAATTAGGGGCGAGGTTCAGGAAACCCATCATCACTATGATCGATACCCCCGGGGCCTATCCTGGGGTAGGGGCGGAGGAACGGGGACAGGCTGGGGCCATTGCCAGCAACCTGAGGGAGATGGCTGTCTTTCCCGTGCCCATTGTTGTTGTGGTTATCGGCGAGGGGGGTAGTGGGGGTGCCCTGGCCATCGGCGTGGGGGATAGAATTTTGATGATGGAAAATGCCGTCTATTCGGTGATCTCCCCTGAGGGCTGTGCTGCCATCCTGTGGCGGGATGGAACGAAAGGCCCTCTGGCCGCCGAGGTCATGAAAGTAACAGCGGCGGATCTGCTGGGATTGGAGGTTATCGATGAGGTCATCCCCGAACCGGCGGGTGGTGCCCACCGCGATTCTCACGAAGCTGCAGCTACCTTGAAAAAGGCGATTGCTCGTCATCTCACTGATTTGCAAGGTCTTCCTGAAGAGAAGCTTGTATCCGAGCGGTATCAACGGTTTCGTCGGATGGGTGCCTTCGTGGAGAAGTGAGCGTGAAGTAATCTGGTTTGCAGAGGGCACTTCTTATACCGTATCACACTTTGGTATGGTGGCTGCTCCTCGTGGGAACACCTGAGCCTCATTTCTTAACGGCATACATCTCATAGATCACCAACAATTGAGCAGTACCTACGATTCACGCAGAGTAGGTACCCCCACCCCAGGGAGCATTTTGAGATTATTGTGCTGGTGGTGTGATGAAGGATGGATACAACGTTTTTTGAGGTAAAAGATGGTAGCTAAGATAAAGGTTCTTCCCACTGAGATGGTGGATAAGATAGCAGCGGGGGAGATAATCGAGCGGCCAGCCTCCGTTGTGAAGGAATTGCTTGAGAACTCGTTGGATGCCGGCAGTAGCGTCATAACCGTGGAAATAGAAGAAGGGGGCAAGAAAGGGATAACGGTCATGGATGATGGGGAAGGAATGACGAGGGAGGACGCCCTTCTTGCCATCGAGAGACACGCCACCAGTAAAATCTATGATGAGGGGGACCTCGCGACGATCAAGACCCTTGGTTTCAGGGGTGAGGCCCTTCCTTCCATTGCTGCAGTGTCTCGGTTGCGTCTGGTCACGAGGAGGCGTGATGAACTTTCAGGGACACAGATCCTGATTGAGGCGGGTCAGGTAAAAGCGGTAGAGGAGATTGGGAGTCCTCCGGGGACGAGGATTGAGGTGGCGGATCTCTTTTATAATCTTCCGGCCAGGCGGAAGTTCCTTAAAGGGGTCCGGAGTGAAATAGCCCATATCATTGAGGTGGTCACCAGGTTGGCCTTGATCCAGGGGGCCGTAGGTTTTGTTCTGAAACATAATACTCGGACCCTCTTCAATCTACCCCCTACTCAGGATGCGCGCTCGCGCATCAGGGCCATTCTTGGGAAAGAGGTCTCCTCTCACGTGGTAAGGGTTGAAGGCAACCAGAATGAGGTGCAGGTACGGGGGTGGGCTACTGTTCCTACCTATTGCCGTGGTTCTTCTAAGGGGATCTATGTATATGTGAATGGCCGCTACATCAGCGACAAACTGATCTCCCACGCTATATCCGAGGCGTACCGGAGACTTATTCCTGCTAAGATGTATCCGGTGATTGTACTCTCTCTTTCCCTCCCGTTTTCAGACGTAGATGTCAACGTCCATCCAGCGAAACGGGAAGTTCTTTTCCGGAGAGGAGATGAGATACATCGATTGATCTCTCATGTGTTCAAGAGCGTTTTGGGTTATCCCGCTGATGCCAAACCTCATGAGGAGGAGGTGAGTGTAAGAGAGTCTCAATCCTCTTATACAGTGCCTCCCGTTATCACAAACGGTGAAGAGGTAGCCCTCCTTGCTGCTCCGTGGCGGATGGTGGGACAGCTCAAAGGGACCTACCTTGTGGTGGAAGGTGATGAAGGCGTGATGGTTTTCGACCATCACGCTGCCCAAGAACGGATCCTCTACGAGGGTCTCAAGGCTGCTCTGCAGGGCAGGAAGATACCGCAACAGCCTTTTCTTTTCCCCCAGCCCATCGAGTTGAAGGGAGAGGAGATCGAGTTGCTCCTCGAACATCGAACAATGTTGGCCACGGTAGGTGTGGAGCTTGAGGAGTTTGGGGAGAGGGCCGTGGTTGTCACCTCGATCCCCACTTTCCTGCAGGGGGCGGATCTGCAATCCCTCCTCGAGGCATTGAGCGAAGAGTTGACTGAGCGAGGGGAGGGTGATGCCGTAGCGCACGTTTTAGATCGCGTTTGTGTCCTTCTTGCATGTCAGGGGGCCATCAAGGCGAATCGGCGATTACAGGAAGAAGAGGTACAATCCCTCTTGAGGGGGTGGGAGCAAGCTGGGCAACCTACCACCTGCCCTCACGGCAGGCCCCTCTTTGTCCGGTGGAGTTGGCGAGAAATTGAAGGCTGGTTTAGAAGGGGTTAGAGGTCATATTTTGCCAATTTATATCTCATAGCCCGGAAGTTCATCCCCAGGAGCTCGGCGGCCTTCTTCTTGATACCTTCTGTATGTTCCAAGGCCTTGAGAATAAAGGCCTTTTCCAAGTCCTCCACCACCTTATTGAGATCGATTCCTTCTTCGGGGATCTCCAGAGTGGGAGGCATACTCTTAGACATCATTCGCTCATTGAGATAGGAACGAATATGCCGCTCCGTTATGGTCGGCGAGGTCTCCAGTGTAATGCTCCTCTCGATGATGTTTTCCAGTTCCCTGACATTACCGGCAAAATCATAACTCAGCAGCAACACAAGAGCCTCGGATGATACGCCGGCAATCTCCTTGCCTGTTTCAGCACTGTACTTTCGGACGAAGTGATTCACCAGCAAGGGGATGTCCTCTTTGCGCTCTCTCAGGGGGGGGAGCTTGATTTGGATGACGTTGAGGCGGTAAAAGAGGTCTTCGCGGAAACTCGCCAGGGCGACCTTCTGTTGCAAGTCTTGATTGCTGGCGGAGATGATCCTGACATCTATCTTGATATCTTCCGTCCCGCCAACCCGCTTAAACTCGCGTTCTTGGATTACCCGCAGCAATTTTACCTGGAGGGGGAGGGGAAGTTCTCCGATCTCATCCATGAAGAGGGTTCCACCCGCTGCCATCTCCAACAAACCCCTCTTGTTGGCGATGGCCCCGGTGAAAGACCCTTTCATATGCCCGAAGAGCTCACTTTCCAAGAGGTTTTCCGGTATGGCGCCGCAGTTCAAGGTGACAAAGGATTGGTCTTTTCTGGCGCTGTTATAGTGGATGGCCTTAGCCACCAGCTCTTTCCCCGTGCCGCTCTCACCGGTGATAAGCACATTAGCCTTGGTTTGAGAAACCTTCTCCACGAGTTCATATACTCGTTGCATCTTCGGGCTCTTGCCGATAAGATTCCAGAATTTGTATCGCTCCTCTACCGCTTGGCGCAGGCGGATGTTCTCCCTGATGAGATTGCTGCGTTCCAGAGACTTTTTGATGGTAAGCTTTACCTCTTCCACCCGAAAGGGCTTGGTGACGTAGTCATAGGCCCCTTCTTTTATCGCGGTGACCGCCCCTTCGGGGGAGCCATAGGCAGTGATCATGATCACCACGGTATCAGGGCTTACCTCTTTGGTCTTACGCAAGACCTCAAAGCCGTTGACCCCTGGCATCTTGACGTCGGTAAGGACCATGCTGTAGAGGTTGTTGTCGAGTAATTCCAGGGCTTCCTCCCCACTGGTAGTGCTCGTTACCTCATACCCATCTTTTTTCAGCATGATTTCCAAAAATTCACACATGCTCTTTTCATCGTCGACTACCAGTATTTTTTGTTGCGCCATATCCATGCTCCTTTGGCTGAAGGGATGTTTTACCGCTTATGAAGCTGGGAAGGTGAGGGAGAAGATGGTCCCCTGTTCAGGTTGGCTTTCCACGGATATATCCCCTCCATGGGTTTCTACTATTTTATGCACGATGGAGAGCCCCAGCCCAGAACCTCCTGCTTTCGTGGTGAAGAAGGGGTCGAAGATCCTCTTGGTATCTTTCGGAGAAATCCCCTTGCCCGTGTCAGAGACCGTGAGTGTTGCCGTTTGTCCTCTTCCATCTTTATGGACCTTTACCTCAAGCATACCTGTTCCTTCCATGGCATCGACGGCATTGATGAAGAGATTCCACAGGATCTGTTCGAGCTGTTGAACGTCGCCAGCTATGGTTATATCTGGTTCAATAATCTTTGCCAATTTGATCCCTTTGGTCCATTGAGGCGATCGGGAGAAGACATCGAGGGTACTCTCCACCAGGGCGCCAATATCCACCTTCTTTTTATTGAGCTTTGGGGGCTGGGCATACAGGAGGAAATCGGTGATGAGGCGATTCAGACGGCCGGATTCTGCGAGAATGATCTCCATCAACCGTTGCGTACTTTCACCCTTGCCTTGTTCGTCATTGAGCAGCTGAATGGCCCCGCTGATGGAGGCCAGGGGATTGCGGATCTCATGGGCGATGCCAGCGGCCAGTTGACCAATGGTGGCCAACTTCTCCGACCGCTGCATGGTTTCCTCCATCTCCTTGATGTGTGTGAGGTCCTGGAATATGATGATCTGTCCTACCTTATTCCCTCGGTGATCCTTGAGGGACGAGATGGAGAGCCCCAGTCTGATCTCCTCTCCGTCAGGCCGCCCAAAGGCCATCTCCATACGGGAGCGAAGTTCTTCATGAAAGTCTTTATATAGATCTCGGAACAGGTCATCCAGGGGGCGGTTTTTGAATTGAGAGATCTTGATCCCCAGGATTTCTTCCCCCGCTTTGTTTAAAAAGGTTATTCGTTCTTTCAGGTTGATGGTCAGCAACCCACTCTGAATGCTCTGTATAACATCGCGGTTGAAGGCCTCGAGCCGACTAAAGTCCTCTCGGCTCTTGCTCAGCTCCTTTCCCCTCTTTTTCACCTCCTCAGCCAGATAGCCGGTGAGGTATCCTGAGAGAAAAAAGGCGAGGATGTAGACAAACAGTGTGTAAAGCAAGACGACATTGTGATAGGGGAAGCGAGGGGCGAGGGAAGGTATCACCCAGTGGTATTCCAGATTCAGGAGAAGTCCATAAGCGATACTGCAGACCGATGCCGCCATGAGGCCGCCTTGCCTTTCCAACATGACCCCGGCCTCCAAAATCGCTAATATGTAAAGCGGGGTAAAGACGCTCATGGCACCACCGGTGATATAGATGATCCCGGTGATGATCACGGCATCTATCGTTGTCTGGGCATAGATTAAGAATGGGAAATTTTTGACCTTGCGGATGAAGAGGGCAAAGACAATGGTGGTGGCATAGATGAGAATGATGAGAATGTAGAAAAAGACATAGGGTCCCCAAAAGGTGGATACGCCTTTCAACTGAAAGAACAAACCCATAAGAAGGGTTATCGTAGCGAGGATGAATCGGTAGAGGATTAACTTTTGTAGGCGCTGCTGCATTTGTGCTTTTGATTAAAAGGCCGATGCCATCTTAAAGATGGGCAGGTACATGGCGATGACCAGCCCTCCGACAATCACACCCAAGAAGATCATTAAGACTGGCTCGAGCATGGAGCTCAGGGTGGCCACGGCCGTATCGACTTCGGACTCGTAGAAGTCGGCGACCTTATTGAGCATGAGTTCGAGGGAGCCGGTGGTTTCCCCCACAGAGATCATCTGGGTTACCATGACGGGGAAGACGCCGCTTTGCGACAATGGCTCAGAGATGGTTTGTCCCTCACTGATACTGATCCGGCCCTTTAAGATGGCCTCTTCGACCACCTTATTCCCAGCCGCCCCAGCCACGATATTGAGGGACTCCAGTATGGGCACACCGCTGCTCACCAAGGTACCCAAAGTACGGGCGAACCTGGCGATGGCTACCTTTCTGATAAGTTCTCCAAAGATGGGGAGTTTGAGCATTAAATCGTCGATTCGCCGCTTCCCATTTTCCGTTTTATAGTATCGCCGCAGTACTATAACCAGGACTACAACAATGGCGATGACGATGGGTAAATAGCTCTTGAAGATATTGCTCACGGCGATAACGACCCGGGTCGGCATGGGGAGCGTTGAGCCTATCCCCGCAAATAATTTCTCAAAGACCGGGACAACAAAGACCATCAAGACGATGGTGACGCCGATGGCCACGGTCACAATCATGGCGGGAT
>CAYWLI010000009.1:15657-34012 GCA_964459135.1 uncultured Thermodesulfobacteriota bacterium
AAGACCATCAAGACGATGGTGACGCCGATGGCCACGGTCACAATCATGGCGGGATAGACCATGGCTGCTCTAATCTTCTTTTTCAGCTCCTCCATTTTTTCAATATGGGTGGCCAGGCGACTGAGGATGACATCGAGCGTGCCTGCCTCCTCCGCCGCTACCACTAAATTGACGTACATATCATCGAAGACACGGGGATGCTTCTGCAGGGCCGCCGCCAAGGTGGCCCCGGCCTCCACTTCATTTTTTATCGTTTTGATGACATCCTGAAAGGTCTCGTCTTCCTCCTGCTGGGCTAATATGTCCAAGGACTGGACCAAGGGGAGCCCTGCATCGATCATGGTGGCCATTTGACGGGTGAAGATCGCCAGTGACTTCTTCTTCACCTTCCCCTTCATGAAGGGTAGGGTGATCTTGATCGCTGTCGCCTTTTTGACGATCTTGGTGGGGATGATCTGCTGTTGTCTGAGGTAGGCCCGCACGGCCAGTTCGTTCGGGCCCTCAAGCTCTCCCTTGCGAAATCCCCCTTGTGGGAGTCGCCCCTCCCACGCGTATTTTGGCATGGTTAACTCCTTTTACGTTATTTCTTCTTTTCCGCGGATTCCCCCAACATGCTGCGTAATTCCTCCAAGTTGGGAGACCTGCCCATGGCGTCGTTCAGGGTGATAAACCCCCTTTCGTAGAGAGAGAAAAGGGACTGATTCATGGTCTGCATCCCGAACTTGAGTTGTCCCACCTGCATCTGTCCGTAGATCTGATGGATCTTGTCCTCCCTGATGAGGTTCCGGATGGCTGAATTGGGGATCAAAACTTCCAGGGCCAGGGCCAACCCCGCCCCGTTGGCCTTGGGTAGGAGCTGTTGACTGAGGATTCCTTCCAGGACAAAGGAGAGTAAGGTCCTGACCTGCGGTTGTTGGTGCGGGGGGAAGACATCGATGATCCTGCTTACGCTCTCGGTACAGGAGTTGGTGTGGAGGGTGGCCAAGGTCAGATGTCCGGTCTCGGCGATGGTGAGGGCCGCTTCGATGGTCTCCAGGTCCCGCATTTCGCCGAGAAGGACCACGTCGGGGTCCTGGCGCAGGACGTGTTTCAGCGCTGAGGTGAAGCTAAAGGTATCGGCGTTCACCTCCCGCTGGTTCAAGATACATCCCTTGTGGGGGTGGAGGTATTCGATAGGGTCTTCGATGGTGATGATGTGGGCATTTCTCTCCTCATTGATCTGATCGATCATGGCGGCCTGGGTGGTGGATTTACCGCAGCCGGTTGGCCCGGTGACCAGAAGGAGCCCTTTTGGTTTCCTGATCAGTTCCTCTATGATAGGAGGGAGGCCTAGATCCCGAAAACCCCTGATCTTATAGGGTATGGTACGGATGGCAGCCCCCACCATCCCCCGCTGAAAAAAGATATTTCCCCTGAACCTTGACAGCCCCTTTATCCCAAAGGAGAAGTCGAGCTCGTGTTCCTCTTCAAACCGCTGTTTTTGGGCATCGGTGATCACACTGTATGCGAGTCTTTTAGTATCGGCACCGGTCAGGGGGGGGAGTTCTAAAGGGATCAGGCGGCCGTACACGCGAATCTGGGGAGGAGTGCCGGTGGTGATGTGAAGGTCGGTGGCGTCATTTTCGATCATTGTCTTGAGGAGGTCTTGGAGGTCGAGTGGCATGGCTCATCCTTATTCTATTGCTGATAGCGTCTAATCGACGGTTACCCTGAGCACCTCTTCGATGGTGGTTATCCCCAGTTTGATCTTGGCGATCCCGCTCTGTCGTAAGGTCTTCATCCCCGTCTGGGTAGCCGCCCGTTTGATCTCATTGGCGGCGGCCCGCCGCAGGGTCAACTCCTTGACCTCATCATCCATGGGCATCACCTCGAACAACGATAATCTGCCGCGATACCCGATATTGCTACACTTGCTACATCCCGATCCCTTATAGCACTGAAAATCGTAGACCTCCTCTTCTGGGACCCCAAGGTCAATGAGGGCCTCAGGCGGCACGTCGATTGGCTCCTTGCAATCAGGGCAAATGCAGCGGATCAATCGCTGCGCCACCGTCATGAGCAGCGAGGAGGAGACGAGAAATGGTTCCACCCCCATGTCCAGCAGACGCCCGATGGTGCTGGGGGCGTCGTTGGTATGCAGAGTGCTGAGGACCAAGTGTCCTGTCAAGGCGGCCTTTACCGCTATCTCGGCCGTTTCCAGATCCCTGACCTCTCCCACCAGGATGATGTCCGGGTCCTGACGCAAGAATTCTCTCAGCGAGGCGGCAAAGTTGAGCCCAATGCCCTCATGCATCTGGACCTGGTTAACGCCAGGGAGATTGAACTCTATCGGATCTTCGGCAGTGCAGATATTTTCCGAGACCTTATTTAACTCCGAGAGGACAGAGTAGAGGGTAGTGGTCTTCCCGCTCCCCGTCGGTCCGGTCACCAAGATCATCCCGTACGGTTTAAAGATGGCCGTGCGGAATATCTCCAGGGCATCAGACTCAAAGCCCAATTTGGTTAGATCGAGCTGGAGTTTTGTCTTGTCGAGGAGCCGCATGACTACCTTCTCGCCAAAGAGGGTGGGGATGAGCGACACCCGAAAGTCCATCTCCCTGTTCTGCATCCTGATCAGAAAACGCCCTCCTTGGGGGAGGCGGCGTTCAGCGATATCCAATTGGGACATGATCTTGACACGGGAAGTAAGGGCGTTTTTCATCTGAATAGGCGGCCTCATCACCTCGTAGAGGACCCCATCGATCCGCTCTCTCACCCGCATGAATTTTTCATACGGCTCAATATGGATATCGCTGGCTCCTTTTGTGATGGCATCCGCGAGAATGAGGTTGACCAGTTTTACAACAGGGGCCTCTTCAGCGGTCTTTTCTAGCTCACTGATGTCAAAGGTTTCATCGGTCTTGACTACCTCCATTCCCTCATCCTCGAAGTCGGCGAGGGCCCCGTCAATGGATGCAGTGGGGTGGAGGTGTCTGTCTATGGCCGTCCTGATGTCCGTTTCGGAGGCCACCAAGGTCTCCACATGATATCCGGTGCGGAATTTGATATCATCTATCACCGAAACGTTAAAAGGATCGACCAGGGCAAGATAGAGCGTGGAACCGCTCCTTCGGACCGGAACCACCTGATTCTTATGCATGAACTCCTCCCCCAAGAGCCCGATGAGCTTAGGATCCAATTCCAGCTCGGAGAGGTTGATAGAGGGCATCCCATACCGCTTGTGGAGGAAGGAGAGGAGGTCGTCCTCCGAGATGAAGCCCATCTCTATCAAGACAGAACTCAGGTGTATCCCCTTGAGTTTCTGTTCCCCCTGCGCTTGCTTCAGTTGGTCTTCGGTGATGATCTCCGCTTTGAGGAGGAGCTGGCCAAGCCTTAAGGACATGATTATATCCTCTTTCCGCTGGAAGGCGTATAATTATTATTGTATTATATCTATCACTTTTTAGCATATCTGTCAATATTTGTCACTGCTAATTTCCCAAGCGCAGATACAGTTTCTCTATATCCTTACAGAGTTCACTGGGGTTATAATTTCCTGATTTCTTATCATTTTTCCTATTTTATGGTTATTTTCTCACCCATTGCAGTTTTTTCATCATCGAATAATGAATATCCTTGATTAAGAGTCATTTTTTTCAAGTGAGCACGGTGATCTCTCGGTAGGGGGCAAACGACCCTTGCTTTTTTTGATGGATGCCAGGTAATATATCGTGCTCGCGGTTTTGTTGTCGTATAATGTCAGTGTACATATAAGATGAGAAAAGGACAGGAGGCGTCATTGAAGGGTAAGACGATAGTAGAGATGGCAGAGAGGCTCACGGCCCTCCCCCCCTACCTCTTTGCGGAGCTGGATCGGAAGAAGGCTGCGTTGAGGGCCAAAGGGGTGGATCTCATCGATCTGGGGGTAGGTGACCCCGATCTTCCCACTCCGCAGAGGATTGTGGAGCGAATGAGGGAGGCGGTCCTTGATCCCCAGAACCACCGCTACCCCAGCTATGAGGGGTTACGGGAGTTTAGGGAAACGGTGAGCCGATGGTATGAGCGTAGATTTCGGGTGCAGCTGGATCCGGACGGTGAGGCCATTGCACTGATCGGTTCCAAAGAGGGAATTGCCCATATTCCTCTGGCCTTTATTAACCCAGGGGCTTACGCTCTTGTTCCCAGCCCTGGATATCCGGTCTACCATGTGGGGACGGTTTTCGCCGGGGGACATTCCTTTTTCATGCCCCTGAAGGAGGAGCATGGCTTTTTGCCCGATCTGGATCAGATTCCTCCGGAGGTGGCTGAGCAGGCCGCGCTGGTTTTCATCAATTATCCCAACAACCCGACAGCGGCCGTGGCGGACAAAGAATTTTTTGCCGCTGTGGTGGAGTTTGCCCAGCGCTACCATTTGATCGTCTGTCACGATGCGGCCTACAGTGAGATCTGCTTTGAGGGTTATACACCGCCCAGTTTTTTGGAGGTGGAAGGTGCCAAAGCAGTCGGCATTGAATTTCACTCTCTCTCCAAGACCTATAATATGACAGGGTGGCGTCTGGGCTTTGCGGTAGGGAACAGAGAGATCATAGCCGGACTGGGAAAGGCCAAGACCAATATCGATTCAGGGGTCTTTCAGGCTATTCAATGGGCCGGGATAGAGGCCTTAGAAGGGGATCAATCCGATTTGGAACAGGTGCGCATGATCTACCAGAGGCGGCGCGACATTATGGTTGCTGGACTCCGCGCAATAGGACTGGAGGTGAACCCTCCCAAGGCAACCTTTTATCTCTGGGTCAAAGTGCCTCCTGGGCACAATTCAGCCTCGTTCGCTACTCTTCTGCTTGATGAGGCAGGGGTAGTGCTCACCCCTGGAAGCGGCTTCGGCGAGGCAGGAGAGGGATATGTGCGCCTCGCCCTGACCGTGTCGGAGGCGAGGCTGGAGGAGGCGGTCGAGCGGCTTCAGCGCATTAGTCTGTAGTCTCAGAATCCAGATCGTGAACTGGGAACTCTTCAGCGAGATCCTTTAGAATTTCTTTGATTTCCTCCTGATAATGGGGTGAGACCATCAATTCAACAATGCCCTTGTGAGGATCAATGGTCCTGACCGCAGCCACCCCTTCATACGACTCAAAGACGAAGTTGAGGTAGGCTATTTCCCGGGGAGGTATCTGTATGAGCAGAGAAATGGTATCCATAGTGAAAGAGAGTAATGTATTATTGTTATTCTTGTGGAAGGGGAGAAAACGTTCTCCTTGAGCCGATAGTCGATTACCCTTTGCCTATCACTTCTTCAGGATGAACGATTTTCCCCATGATGGCACTAGCTGCCGCCACCGCGGGGTTGGCGAGATAAACCTGGCTGGTGGGGTGACCCATCCGACCCACGAAGTTTCGGTTGGTGGTGGCGATGGCCACCTCTTCCGCCCCCAAGACCCCCATGTGCCCTCCAAGACACGGACCGCAGGTGGGGGTGCTCACTGCTCCACCCGCCTCCACAAAGACCTCCAACAGCCCCTCTCGGAGGGCCTGCAGATAGATTTCCTGGGTGGCGGGGATCACGATGAGCCGGACATACGGAGCCACCTTCTTGCCTCGGATGATCTCGGCAGCGAGCCTCAGATCCTCCAGTCTTCCGTTCGTGCATGAGCCGATAACCGCCTGGTCGATTGCTGTCCCATGCAATGCGCGCACCCCCTGCACATGGGCAGGGGATGGGGGGCATGCCACCTGGGGCTCGATGGTGGAGACTTCAAATTCCTTGATCTCGGCATAGGAGGCGTCTTCGTCGCTGTGGTAGAGGGTATATCCGGTATCAAGCCTCCCGCTGAGATATTTCAGGGTGATATCATCGGGAGAGAAGATGCCGTTTTTCCCGCCGGCCTCGATGGCCATATTGGCCATGGTGAGCCTCCCTGCCATTTCAAGGTTGTCGATTGCCTCCCCGGTGAACTCCATGGCCTTATAGAGGGCCCCGTCTACCCCGATTGCCCCGATGGTATACAGGATGAGGTCTTTGCCTCCAACCCACGGCTGGGGACGGCCAGAATATATGAACTTGATCGTCTCAGGGACCCGGAGCCACATCTCACCGGTGGCCATGGCAGCGGCCAGGTCGGTACTCCCCACCCCGGTAGCAAAAGCCCCCAGGGCGCCGTAGGTGCAGGTGTGACTGTCTGCCCCAATGACGAGGTACCCAGGTCCCACCAGTCCCATTTCGGGTAACAGGGCGTGTTCGATCCCCATCCGCCCCACTTCGAAATAGTGCGTGAGCCCCTGTTCGCGGGCGAACTCCCGCATCAGTCGGCTCTGTTCGGCCGACTGGATGTCCTTATTGGGGGTAAAGTGATCGGGTACCAGGATGACCTTGTCTTTATCAAAGACCTTAGTGGCCCCCATCTCCCTGAAGGCCTGGATGGCCAAGGGGGCGGTGATATCATTCCCCAGGGCCACATCCACCTGGGCGTTGATGATCTGACCCGGCACAACCTCCTCAAGGCCGGCATGGACGGCCAAGATCTTTTCGGTTATCGTCTTTCCCATGTTATAGTCCTCGCAACTCCTTCTTTCGATACTCCAGCTTGTTCAGGGCATTGATGTAGGCCTTGGCACTGGCCACAATCACGTCCGTATCGGCACCTTGACCAATCGCTGTCCGGCCTTTTTCCTCCAGCCGTACGGTCACCTCCCCCTGGGCCTCCGTACCGCCAGTGATCGCGTTGATGGCGAAGTGAAGGAGTTTTGACCGTGTGCGGGTAATCTTCTTGATCGTCTTGAAGATTGCATCCACCGGCCCGTCGCCAAAACCGGCCTCCTGGATGACTTCTCCATCCACCTCCATCTTGACCGTGGCCGTGGGAACGGTCATGTTTCCTGCAACGACGTTGAGATAGACAAGTTTAAAACGATCGGATATGCGGAGGATTTCCTCGGCCACGATCGACTCAATATCCTCATCATAGATCTCACGTTTTTTGTCCGCCAGCTCTTTGAACCGGGTAAAGGCCATTTCAAAATCTTTCTCTGGGAGCCGAAACCCTAATTCCTTCAGCCGTTCTTTGAACGCATGTCTCCCTGAGAGCTTCCCCAAGACGAGAGAGGATTTCGGAATTCCCACTGATTCAGGGGTCATGATTTCATACGTCTGTTTCTCCTTGAGGACACCATCCTGATGAATCCCCGATTCATGGGCAAAGGCATTCGAACCCACGATGGCCTTGTTGGGCTGCACTACCATGCCCGTGATCTTTGAGATGAGGCGGCTCGTAGCAAAGATATGTTTGGGAACGACCTGCGTAGAGAGTCCGAACAGATCCTTCCTTGTACGGATGGCCATGACCACTTCTTCGAGCGAGGTATTGCCTGCTCTTTCCCCGATGCCATTGATCGTGCACTCTACCTGTCTAACGCCGTTCTGGATCGCACTGAGGGAATTGGCAACTGCCAGACCAAGGTCATCGTGACAGTGAACGCTCAGGGTAACCTTCTCGATCCCCTTGACCGTTTGTCGAAGAGTTCGAATCAACTCTCCAAACTCCGAAGGAATTGCATAGCCCACGGTATCAGGAATATTGATCGTTGTTGCCCCGGCCTGTACGGCCGCTTCAACCACCGCTGCAAGGAACGGAATCTCACTGCGGGTCGCGTCCATGGCTGAGAATTCGACATTCGGGGTGTATTGCTTGGCTTGTGCAACGGATTGAGCGGCAATCCGGATCACCTCTTCTTGCGATTTCTTCAACTGGTGTTTCAGGTGGATATCAGAGGTCGAGATAAAGGTATGGAGGCGCGGGAATTTGGCCTCCTTGATCGCCTCCCAAGCCCGCTCTATATCCTGAGGATTTGCTCTGGCCAGGGCAGCCACTTCCGAATGGGTGAGGACTCCGGCAATCGTCTTGACCGCCTCAAAATCCCCCTGTGAAGAAATGGGGAAACCCGCTTCAATAACATCGACTCCTAGTTTCTCCAGTTGCTGGGCAATCCTCACTTTTTCTGCCACATTCATAGCTGCGCCGGGAGATTGTTCCCCGTCACGTAGCGTAGTGTCGAAAATAACGATTTTTTCTCCCATGAAGCTTCTCCTTGGTTTTTATTGTAGAGAAATCTCTTGATCTACGCAAGAGGTGTCTTGTATTATTTTTAACTCTGAAGCATTCTTCTTACCAAAGTCAATCCATTTGTGTTGAATCGGTGTAGCGCTAGGGGAGCCTTGAGTATCCCTCTACATCTCCTTCCCCCGGTTGTGAACGCCATGGATGATCAGTTTCTTCTCCAAAATGTCCCTTTTTTGGCCTTGACAAACAAAAGAAGATATATATACTTATGTTTTTAAATTTAGTGGTCATTCAACGCTTGCCGACGGATGATTTAACGAAGGGGAGTTCTCATCATTCACATGAAAGTTAGATGGGAAGACATCCCTCCGGAAGGGAGGGAAATATCATTAGATGAACTGCCCCCTTTTCTTCTGCAGGGGCCTCATAGAGAAGCGGAGCAGGAGACGGAAGTAGTCTCAGCGCCGGAGGGGAAGCTCTTTTTTCAGCTTACCCCCACGGGCATAGAGGTCACAGGGCGTATCAGGACAGCACTGTCGCTCCACTGCGCTCGATGTCTGAAGGAATGTATCCTTCCTATCGAATTAGAGTTTGAGGAATGTTTCATCCTCATGAAAGACGCCCCGAGGGATGAGGACATGGAACTGTTGCAGGATGACATGGACGTCTGCTTTCTGCCCGAGGGAGGGATCGAGCTCAAGGATATCGTAGAGGAGCAGATATGGCTGAACATCCCCATGAAGCCCCTCTGTCATGACGGATGTAAAGGGTTGTGCAGCATATGCGGGGCAGATCTTAATCTCGGAGAATGCGGGTGTGATCGCTGGCAGAGCGACCCCCGGTTCGCCGTGTTACATAGTGTTAAGCAGAACCTACCCCACAGGAGAAGATAATGGCCCTTCCTAAGCGAAGAACTTCCAAGACGAGGCGAAATAAGAGGAGAAGCCATGACCGGTTGCATCCTCTCAGCCTCTCACTCTGTCCTCAATGTCATGAGCCAAAACTGCCCCACCGTGTCTGTCCCCATTGCGGTACGTATAAAGGCAAGGAGATCGTCGAGGTGGAGGAAGTTTAACTCTGCCTCATGACTGATTAATAAGGATACAGGCAATGAAGGTTGCGGTAGATGCCATGGGGGGTGATTATGCCCCCGAGGCCATTGTAGAAGGGGCACTCCTGGCGGCCAAGAAGCTGGACCTGGATGAGGTGATCCTCGTCGGCGACAGGGCG
This sequence comes from uncultured Thermodesulfobacteriota bacterium, assembly GCA_964459135.1. Taxonomy (GTDB): domain Bacteria; phylum Desulfobacterota; class B13-G15; order B13-G15; family RBG-16-54-18; genus CAYWLI01. The sequence continues at coordinate 24,918 of CAYWLI010000009.1, forward strand.
TCGATAGAAAGAGAATGGGCCAAACACCATTTGCTGAAGGGGGTACCGGCGAGCATCGTCCATGCGGCGCACGCAGTGCAGATGCATGAGTCGCCGGCACGCGTCCTCCGGTCCAGACAAGACTCATCGATGAGCGTGGCGATAGACCTCATGAAGAGCGGAAGGTGTGATGCAGTGGTGACGGCTGGTAACTCTGGGGCGGCCATGGCCATCAGTATGTTGAAGATGAGGAAGTTAGAGGGGGTGGAGCGGCCAGCTCTGGCCAGCATTCACCCCACCCTCAACGGGACTTCAATCCTGATAGATGCTGGTGGAAATGTGGACTGTAAGCCCATTCACCTGGTGCAGTTCGCCATCATGGGGGAGATCTATGCCCGATTTATTTTGGGTAAGGACCGTCCTCAGGTGGGCCTCTTAAGCAACGGCAAGGAGGATAGTAAGGGAAATGAGCTCACCAAACGGGTCCACGCCATCTTGAGGAAGAGCGAGTTGAACTATATCGGGTATGTCGAAGGAACGGATATCTCCAGCGGCATCGTCGATGTCGTCGTGTGCGATGGGTTTACGGGGAATGTGGCCTTGAAGAGCAGCGAGGGAATCGCAGACTCCTTTATCGCCATGTTAAGGGCAGCAACCCGCAAGAGCCTGTGGGCCAGAATCGGATATTTCTTTATGCGGCAGGCCCAGGAGGGCATTAAACGCCGGATCGATTACTCCGAGTATGGAGGGGTTCCACTTTTGGGCATAAACGGGACCTGTTTTATCTGTCATGGACACTCTTCCGCTAAGGCGATCAAAAGCGCTATCCGGGCCGCCTCCAAGTATGTACAAAGTGATATCAACCGGCTTTTGAGCGATGCCCTGTGCCAGAGTCAAGATCTGAAGCGGTTGGGCGGGGAGACCGCCTCTCGAATATGGACGCAGCTCAAGGAAAAAGTGATGTACTGAAATTGTCCTCAAGGGGGTGTCGCAGTGGAATATTTTTTTACCGAAGAACAGCAGATGCTCAAAGAACTCACCCGCAAGATAGCCGAAGAAAAGGTGGTGCCGGTGAGGGCGGAGTTGGACGAAAAGGAGGAATTTCCGTGGGAGATCATGCATACCTGTTCCGAAGCAGGGCTCTTTGGGGTCTTCATCCCCGAGGAATACGGTGGTTTCGGAGGTGGTGTGCTTGATAACTGCCTTGTGGTGGAGGAGTTGAGTAAGGCCTGTATCGGGGTATCGACCAGCTTTGCCAGCAGTGGATTGGGGGCATATCCTATCCTGCTCCATGGTACCGAGGAACAGAAAAAAACGTACCTCCCCCAGATAGCCAGCGGCAAGCGACTAGCCGCCTTTGGTGCTACCGAGGCCAATGCGGGAAGCGATGTGGCCGCGATACAGACCACGGCGCAGAAAGATGGTGATAGCTATATCCTCAACGGGACCAAACAGTGGATCACCAACGGTGGCGAGGCGGAGATTTACTCCGTCTTTGCCGTCACGGATAAGAAGCGGGGACCGCGCGGGATCAGCGGTTTTATAGTGGAAAAGGGAACTAAAGGGTTCTCTTTCGGCAAGAAGGAGCAGAAATTGGGGATTCGGTCCTCGGCCACCAGGGAATTGGTCTTCGAAGATTGCAGGATTCCCAAGGAGAACCTCATCGGGGGGCGAGAGGGCATCGGCCTTATCATTATCCTGAAGACCTTTGATATGTCCCGTCCGGGAATCGGTGCGCAGGCCGTGGGGCTTGCTCAAGGGGCCTTTGAGCAAGCGGCGCGATATGCCCGGGAGCGAGTCCAGTTTGGTCAGAAGATCATCTCCATTCAGGCCATCCAACACATCCTGGCCGATATGGCTGCCAATATCGAAGCAGCCCGCGCCCTCGTTTACGCCGTGAGCCGGCACATCGACAACAATCCCAAGCGCTACAGCAAAGAATCGGCCATAGCCAAACTCTTCCCCAGCGAGATGGCCATGAAGGTTACTGTCGATGCCGTGCAGGTCCTCGGTGGATACGGGTATATGAAGGATTTCCCGGTGGAGAAGATGATGCGGGATGCCAAGATCCTCCAGATCTACGAGGGGACCAGTCAAATCCAGCGCAACAACATCGCCCTGGAGCTCATCAAGGAGTTCGCCAGCAGGAGAAGTTGATGGGGAAGGCGGCCTTCATCTTTCCGGGGCAGGGGTCTCAATATGTGGGGATGGGGAGGGAACTCGCCGACCATTTTCCCGTCGCCCAAGAGATCTTTGATGAGGCCAACGATGCCCTTGGGTTTGACCTCCAGCGCCTCTGTTTTGACGGTCCGGAGGAGGAGCTGAAGCTGACGGCCAATACGCAGCCCTCAATCCTGACGGTGAGTATCGCGGCTTTGCGGGTTTTGCGGGCGGAGGTGGGGTGGCATGCCGATTATCTTGCCGGTCACAGTCTCGGGGAATTCAGTGCCTTGGTGGCCGCCGAGGCCATGAGCTTTCGTGATGCCGTCAAGATGGTAAGATTACGCGGGAAGTTTATGCAAGAGGCAGTCCCGGTAGGGACAGGGGGCATGGCAGCCGTCTTGGGCTTGGAGCGCCCGCAGGTAGAGGAGCTCTGTCAGCGGGCAGCGCAGGGAGAGGTACTAACCCCTGCCAACTTCAATTCACCCGGCCAAATTGTAATCTCCGGCGCAATGAAGGCAATTGAGCGTGGGATCGCTATGGCCCAGGCTATGGGGGCGAAGAAGGCCATGCTGCTGCAGGTAAGTGCCCCATTTCATTCCCCCCTCATGGAGACCGCTGGCCAACAGCTGGGTGCTGAGCTGGCCCAGATAACTATTAATGAACTCAAAACCCCGGTGGTGACCAATGTCGAGGCCGAGCCCAACACCGCGAAGGATCAGGTGCGGGATCTTTTGGTCCGGCAGGTGAGCAGTCCTGTGAGATGGGAAGATTCGATGAGACGGATGATTCAGTTGGGCGTGGAACGATTTGTTGAGATAGGGCCGGGGAAGGTGTTGATAGGTTTGCTGCGCCGCATCGATGGGACACGGGAGATGCTTCATCTGGAGGATCTGGCGAGTCTGGTGCAGTTGAAAGGTGCTTGAAAATACTCTCCTCACCTGATAGGTTAGGAGAGAGAAAACTTAAGAAAAAAGGAGGTAGCACTCGATGTCTCTGGAGGCAAAGTTGAAAGAACTGATTGTACAGCAGCTCGGGGTGAGTGAGAATGAGGTTGTACCCGAGGCCAAGTTTGTCGATGACTTAGGTGCCGATTCTCTGGATTTGGTGGAGTTGGTAATGGCATTGGAGGATGAGTACGGCATAGAGATACCCGATGAAGATGCCGAGAAGATCGTGACCGTCGGCGATGCCTTAAAGTACATCCAGGAGCGCGTATAAGGGAGAGGGGGTACTGCCTCCCCAGCTCTTATCGCCTCCGCCCTGTTGAAGATCTTCACTACAGGTTATCTTCCCCTCGTCGAGATCTGACGAGGGGTAACATTACAACGATCGAGGTGATAGTTTGAGTAGGAGGGTAGTCGTCACGGGTGTCGGCTTCGTACTCCCTCAGGGAATCGGTATTAACTCTGTGTGGGAGAAGATATGCGAGGGGGTTTCCGGGGTTGGCCTCATAACGAAGTTCGACACCACCGATTTTGATACCAAGATCGCCGCCGAGATCAAGGGTTTCCGCTCCGAGGACTACATTGAGCCGAAGGAGATCAAGAAGATGGATATCTTTATCCATTATGCCCTGGCGGCGACCCGTATCGCCCTGGATGATGCGGGTCTGGAGATCTCCGAGGAGAACGACGAAAGGATCGGGGTCATCGTCGGCACCGGCTTGGGGGGATTGACAAGCATTGAGAAGTACCACAAGGTCCTCCTGGAGCGGGGACCGCAGCGGATGACCCCTTTTTTTATCCCCATGCTCATCGCCAACGAGGCCTCAGGACAGATCGCCATCCACGTCGGCGCCAAGGGTCCCAACCTCTGTGTGGTCACTGCCTGTGCCACCGGGTCCCATTCCATCGGTGAGGCCTTCCGGTGCATCCAGCACGGCGATGCCGATGCTATCATCGCCGGCGGGGTGGAGGCCACCATCACCCCCTTGGCTGTGGGGGGGTTTAACGCCATGAAGGCCATCTCCACGAGAAACGATGAGCCGGAGCGCGCCAGCCGTCCCTTTGAGCGGGATCGCGATGGCTTTGTCATGGGAGAAGGTGCCACCATCATGATCCTGGAGGAGTTGGAACATGCCCGCAAGCGGGGGGCCGCGATCTACGCTGAGATGATCGGCTACGGGTATAACGCTGATGCCTATCACCTGGCGGCCCCCGATCCCGAGGGGGATGGGGCGGCCAGGTGTATGCAGAAGGCCTTGCAAGACGCCAAACTTTCCCCGGAGGAGGTCGATTACGTCAATGCCCACGGGACCTCCACTGAGCTTAACGATCTCACTGAGACGTTGGCCATTAAGCGTGTCTTTGGGGACTATGCCTATAAATTGCCGGTCAGCTCCACCAAGTCGATGACCGGCCACCTCTTAGGGGCTGCGGGGAGTACTGAGGCCGTCTTCACCTGCCTCTCCATCAGGGATAAGATTATGCCCCCCACCATCAACTATGAAAATCCTGACCCCCGCTGTGATCTAGACTATGTGCCCAACACAGCGCGGGAGGGGAACGTGCGGGTGGCCATCTCCAATGCCTTCGGCTTTGGGGGGACCAACGCAACGCTGGTCTTCAAACGCAGTGAGGGGTGAGATGCTGACAGCCATGGCGTGCGATCACGGGGGGTTCCGCCTCAAGGAAGATCTGAAGACCTTCTTGATGGACCTGGGGCATGAGGTTGAGGATCTGGGATGCTTCGACGAAGGGTCAGTGGACTATCCTGATCTCGGCGAAGCGGTGGCAAAGAAGGTCTCGACCGGAGAGATAGAACGGGGTATACTCATCTGTGGCACCGGTATCGGTATGAGCATTGTAGCCAATAAATTCCCGCGCGTGCGTGCGGCCCTTGTCAACCACGTCTATGCCGCCCGCATGGCCAAAGAGCACAACAACGCCAATATCTTGGTCATGGGGGGGAGGATCGTCGGGCCGGGTCTGGCACGGGAGATGGTTGCGGCATGGATGGAGGCGGAATTTCAAGGAGACAGACACGTGCGCAGGCTGGAAAAGATCGAGGCCATAGAGAGGAGGAACTTTCAAGTTTGACAGATCTGAAGGCCAGCCTGAGGGCAGTCGACCCGGATATGGCGGAGGCCATCGAGCGGGAAACCCTACGCGAGGAGAATAAGATCGAATTGATCGCCTCGGAAAACTACACGAGCGAGGCGGTACTTGAGGCCCAAGGGGGGATCCTTACCAACAAGTATGCTGAAGGATATCCCGACAAGCGATACTACGGTGGTTGTGAGTATGTAGACATAGTGGAGCGGCTCGCCATTGAGCGGGCCAAGAAGCTCTTCGGAGCCGATCACGCCAATGTCCAACCCCTCTCGGGGACGGCAGCCAATATGGGGGCCTGTTTCGCCGTCCTGAACCCCGGGGACACCATCCTGGGAATGGATCTCGCCCATGGCGGGCATCTGAGCCACGGCTACCATGTCAGCTTTTCGGGGAGGCTCTATAAGGCGCACTTTTACGGTGTGTCGCGCGAGACGGAATGTCTTGACTACGACGAGATCCTTTCTCTCGCCAAGAAGGTGCGGCCCCAGATGATCATTGCCGGAGCCAGCTCCTATTCTCGGATCATCGACTTTCAATGCTTTCGGGAGATCGCCGATGAGGTCGGGGCATATCTGATGGCAGACATGGCGCATATTGCCGGGCTTGTTGCCGCCGGAGTCCACCCCTCACCGGTCCCTCATGCCCACTTTGTGACTTCTACGACGCATAAGACCTTGCGAGGTCCTCGCGGCGGTTTCATTCTCTGCCAGAGAGAATTCAGTGACCTTATTGACCAGAGTGTCTTCCCCGGGATTCAAGGGGGCCCGCTCATGCACGTGATTGCCGCCAAGGGGGTTTGTTTTAAAGAGGCCATGACCGAGGAGTTCCAGGCCTACCAGCAGCAGGTGGTGCGAAACGTCCAGGTCCTGGCTGCGGAGCTGGAGGGCGCGGGTTTCAAGATCGTCTCCGGGGGAACGGATAACCACCTCGTCCTCATCGACCTGACCAACAAAGGGATTACCGGCAAAGAGGCGGAACAGGCCCTGGAGCGGGCCGGTATTACCGTGAACAAAAACATGGTCCCCTTCGACCAGCATGGCCCTGTGATTACCAGCGGGATCAGGATCGGCACCCCTATCGTGACCACCCGGGGGATGCGGGAAAAAGAAATGACCCTGATCGCCTCGTTTATAGTTGAGGTCCTTGACAGCCATTCAGACCCTGCCGTGCAAAAGCGCGTGGCCCAGCAGGCAGAGGAGTTCTGCCGCGAGTTCCCCTTTTATCGGGATCGGCTCAACAACGATTAGATACATGGCACGTCCAAGCTGGGATGAGTATTTTATGGAGATCACCCGGCTGGTGGTCAGCAGGTCCACCTGTCTCAGGCGACAGGTGGGTGCGGTTATCGTTAAAGACAAGAAGGTCCTGGCTACCGGATACAACGGCGCCCCCTCGGGGCTGGTCCACTGTCTCGATGTCGGCTGTCTGCGGGATACATTACACATACCCTCAGGCGAGCGACACGAGCTCTGTCGGGGGTTGCACGCCGAGCAGAACGCCATTATTCAGGCCGCCTATTATGGGATTTCCATCAACGGCGCCACCCTCTACTGTACCAACCTCCCCTGTATCATCTGCACCAAGATGCTTATTAATGCCGGCATCATCAGGGTCGTATACGAAGGGGGGTACGCCGACGATCTGGCCCGCCAAATGTGGAAGGAATCCAAAGTGATTGTTGAGCAGTTTCAGCCGGAAGAATTACAGCCGAAAAAATCTCAAAAGGGGGAGTAGATGAAGTGCCCGTACTGCGCCAGTCTGAGCAATCGGGTGGTTGATAGTCGTCTGAGCAAGGAGGGGGATGAGATACGCCGGCGGCGTGTCTGTGATGACTGCAATCGGCGGTTCACCACCTATGAGCGGGTGGCCGAAGCCCTTCCCCTCGTGGTGAAACAGGACGGGCGCCGGGAGCCCTTTGACCGGGATAAGATCATGATCGGTCTCAGAAAGGCCTGCGAAAAGAGACCGGTGAGCATGGATATTTTGGAGAAAGCGGTGGAGCGGATCGAGAGCTGGGCCCAGGAGCGGGGCGGTAAGGAGATCCCTGCCAGCGCCGTTGGAGAGCGGGTCATGGAGGAGTTGCAGGGGCTCGACGAAGTCGCCTATGTGAGATTCGCTTCGGTCTACCGCCAGTTCAAGGATATCAATCAATTCATGAAGGAGCTCAAGGGACTCCTCGAGCGCAGGGAGCGCAAAGATGTTCACCGGGATCGTTGAGGGGATCGGAACGGTGACGGAGGTGCAGCGCAGGGGAGATCTGTTGATCCTGAACATCGCCACCCCCCCTTCGTTGACAGATATAGCGGTGAGTGATAGTATTTGTGTGAACGGTGTCTGCCTGACGGTGACCGGCCGTTGGGAGGGTGGTTTCCAGGCGGAGATATCCCCTGAGACCATTCAACGGACAAACATGGGTTCCCTGAGGCCCTCCGATGAGGTCAACCTGGAGCGGGCCCTCAAGATCAGCGACCGCCTTGGCGGCCACCTGGTGACCGGTCATGTGGATGCAACGGGGTCAGTTGCCGAGATTACCAGAGGTGCTGGTTCCCTTGACATGACCATCAGGGTGCCGCGTGTTATTATACTTTACCTTGTGGAGAAGGGTTCGGTGACGGTGGAGGGGGTAAGTCTCACTGTCAGCGGGGTGCGTGGAGATGAGTTTACTGTTGCTATCATCCCTTACACCGCCGAGAACACCACCCTGGGGAAGAAAAAGATTGGTGATGGGGTGAATATTGAAGTAGACATCATCGGTAAATATGTGAAGCGGTTTTTGGAAGGGGGCAACGGTAGGGCAAGCGGGATAGACGAGGCCTTCCTCGCCGAACACGGATTCACCCCTCAGAAGTAATAGAACAGAGGAGTACGTAGGATAGAAAATGGTCAACACCATTGAAGAGGCCATAGAGGATATCAAGGCAGGGCGAATGGTTATCCTCGTGGACGACGAGGATCGAGAGAACGAGGGTGACCTCACCATGGCGGCTGAGCTGGTCACCCCCGAGGCCATCAACTTCATGGCCATGCATGGGCGGGGGCTCATCTGTCTCTCCCTGAGCGAGGAGCGGGTGAAGCAACTGAAGCTTCCTATGATGGTCCATGAGAATACCTCGAGCTTCGGCACGGCCTTCACCGTCTCAATCGATGCCCGCCACGGGGTAACCACCGGGATATCGGCTGCAGATCGTGCCACAACCATCATGGCGGCCATCGCCGATGACGCCAAGCCGGAGGATTTAGTCCGTCCGGGGCATATCTTCCCCCTTCGGGCCAAGAAGGGGGGGGTGTTGGTGAGGACCGGGCAGACCGAGGGATCAGTGGATCTGGCCCGCCTGGCAGGACTCAAACCAGCCGGTGTGATCTGCGAGATCATGAAAGAAGACGGCACCATGGCCCGGATGCCCGATCTGAAGGCCTTTGCCAAGCGCCATGGAATCAAGATCATAACTGTTGCCGATCTCATAACGTATCGGCTGCACAATGAATCCCTTGTTCGCCGGGTGGCCACGGTGACGCTCCCCACCGAGTATGGGGGGGAGTTCAAAGGGATCCTCTACGAGAACGATGTGGATCCCCACCAACATCTCGCCCTGGTCAAGGGGGAGATCGGGCCCGACGATGTGGTCTTGGTGCGGGTGCATTCAGAGTGTCTGACCGGCGATGTCTTCGGGTCGTTGCGCTGCGACTGCGGCGAGCAGCTGCACACCGCCATGCAGATGATAGAAAAAGAAGGCACAGGGGTCCTTCTGTATATGCGGCAGGAAGGGCGGGGGATCGGCCTGGCCAATAAACTGAAGGCCTATTGTCTCCAAGAGCTCGGCAAGGACACCGTCGAGGCCAATGAGGAACTGGGGTTCGGAGCGGACCTGCGGGACTACGGCATCGGGGCCCAGATCTTGG
>CAYWLI010000010.1:0-21970 GCA_964459135.1 uncultured Thermodesulfobacteriota bacterium
GAACTCGTCCTTTTAGAAGACGAGGCCTTTGAAGGGGGTGACAGCTGGTCAACTGCCCATGCCTTGGCAAAGGCGATTAAAACAATAGGAGCCTATGACATCATTTTCTGCGGCAGGCAAGCAGCTGACTGGGATGCCGGACAAGTTGGTTCCGGTATCGCCGAACTTCTCGAAATTCCCAGTATTACCCTGGCAAAGGAGGTAGATATTGTCGACGGAAAGGCACAGGTGGGCAGGGTTCTGGATGATTGGTATGAGGTCGTTGAAACAACGCTGCCGGCCCTCATTACGGTGAGTAACGAACTGGGAGAACCCCGCTACCCGACCATGAAAGGGATTATGGAGGCAACCAAGAAACAACCTACCAGGTGGAAACCGGCTGATATTGGCCTTGAAGCCATTAAAGCCGGTGCCTCTGGAAGGTGTACACGAGTTCTCAAGCTCTTCCAGCCCATCAGGGAAGCTCACTGCGAAATCGTATCGGGTGAATCACCCGATGAGGTAGGAGCCAATCTGGCTACAAGACTGAGAGAGGAAAAAGTATTTAAATTCTAGGCTAATACTAACACTAGGAACGTATGGATACTTACAGAGGCGTTACGGTCTTCGGTGAAACAAGCGAGGGTAAACTGTCATCAATCACCACGGATCTCCTCGGCGGCGGCCGAACATTAGCTGACCGGCTACGCGAGGAATTATCCTGTCTCTTGTTCGGCCACGAGGTAAGCGGCGTCGCGGAAGAAGCCATTGCCTATGGCGCTGATACAGTATATGTGGTTGAAGATGCCCAGCTTAAGGATTATCAAACAGACACCTACACGCCGGCCGCGGCAGAGCTAGTTCAAGAGATACAGCCGAGAATTCTCTTGTTCGGCCAGAATGATATCGGACGCGACCTCGCACCTCGTTTGGCCTTCAGGCTAGGAACGGGGTTGTCCACAGATTGTATCGAGTTAGACATTGATACCGAGACCACATTGCTACAACAGACCCGCCCTGTTTACGGAGGCAATGCCCTCGCTACAGTTGTGTGCCAAACCTTACCCCAGATGGCAACGGTGCGGCGCAAGGCGATGTCATCGCTTGAGCGTGACGATACAAGAAAAGGAAAGGTCGTAACATTCAGTGTTACCATAGATCCCGATAAGGTGAGAACGAGGATAATCAATAGAGTTACAGAAGAGGCGCCCGGCATCAGACTCGAGGATGCTGCTGTAATAGTGAGTGGAGGCAGGGGTATAGGTAGCCGCGAGGGCTTCCAGCGCCTCGAAGAGTTGGCTAAGCTCTTAAAAGGTGCCGTCGGGGCCACACGCCTGCCGTGCGAGAGCGGATGGGTGCCAACCGCCGTGCAAATCGGGCTTACCGGAAAGGTCGTCACCCCTGAGCTCTATTTTGCTATTGCCATCTCCGGAGCCAGCCAACATTTAGCCGGCTGCTTGAGCGCCAAGACCATCGTTGCCATTAATCGTGACCCTGATGCCAATATATTCAACGTGGCCCATTTCGGAGCCGTGGGAGACTGGCAACAGATTCTGCCGTCGTTTATTGAGAAGGTTAGAGAGTTCAAGGACAAATGATATGAAACAGCGCTCCACTCCGAACATATATAGTCTGAGCCAGTTACAGTAAAAATATGGCAAAAGAAATGATTATGAGTAGATTTTCATCAATTCGTGTGTAAATTGAAATTGACGTACAAGCTCAAATCCCTTATACTGCTTCCTCAAAAAAGCGAGTTCTGATCTCATGGTTGAGAAAGAGCGCGGCAAAGAACAAAGAAGGCCAGGAATATGATTGCCCTGAGTGCTGGCTACTTTTATACGAGATTGTGTTCAAGAAAATAAGTCGAGGGAAAAGGAGGACTCATGGAACTTAAAAACATCAAGACAGTTGCCGTAATCGGTGCAGGTACCATGGGCCAAGGTCTGGCGCAGAGCTTCGCCCAGGTCGGATATACAACCTATATGTTCGGGAATGTAGATAAAGAGAAACTGGCCGGACACGTGACCCAGGTAGAAGCTAACCTGAGGTTATTCGAAGAATATGATCTCCTCAAAGAGGATGTCAAGACTATCATGTCAAGAATCCTTCCGGTACTGTCAAAGGACATTCCTGAAGTAGCAAAAAAATGCGAATTTATTATCGAATCCGCACCTGAAGATTTAGACCTGAAAAAGCAACTGTTCGCTCAACTGGAAGCTGCCCGGGAAGATAATATCCTGGCCAGTAATACCGGCAGCCTGACCATCCCTTCCATTGTCGAGGGTATGCGTACTCCTGAGAGAGTGATAGGCGTCCATTACTTCAATCCCGCACACATCATGCCCCTGGTGGAAATACATTATGGACCTCAAACCACACAGGAGACCATAGTCACAACTCAGGCTTTAATCGAGAAAACAGGTAAGAAATCCATCCAGCTGAAAAAATTCATTCCGGGATTTGTCGTAAACCGTCTCCAGGCGGCACTGGGGAGGGAAGCCCTGTATTTAGTAAAGGAAGGAGTGGTTTCTCCCGAGGATATCGATATAGCTACTAAAGGAAGCTACGGGTTCAGGTGGTCCAATATAGGCGTTTTCGAAGGGTATGATATGATAGGCATTGACGTCCTGATTAAAGTAGGAGGGATTTTTAAATTACTGGACAACAGTACCGACAACCCGCAATTTATGTACGATAAGGCGGAAAAAGGTGAATTAGGAATAAAATCAGGCAAAGGGTTTTATGATTACGCGGGCAAATCCACAGCGCAGGTACTTGATGAAAAAAACAGGAAATTGCTGCGGCAGTTGGCCTTATTCAATTCAATGGAAGAAAAGAAATAACTGAGATGGCTATAATGGAAAAAAGGCTGGGCACACTCTTGAGGACATCAATTGGAGCACTCATCACAGCGGGGATAGCCAGACAATCAGAGCAATGAGAGAGACAATGGACTTTATTATTAATTTAAAGGTGCGATAGAGAGGAGTATCGTTATGAAAAAACCATTGTGGAAACCAACGGAGAAGCATATCAAGAATGCCAACATTACCCGCTTCATGGCACATATCAACAAGAAGCACGGGACGACATTCGAAACCTACAAAGATCTGTACCAATGGTCCATCGATAACATTCCCGAGTTTTGGGCTGCTATGTGGGAATTCGGCGAGATCAAGGCTTCAAAAGCCTACGAGACAGTGGTTGACGATCTCAGTAAATTCCCAGGGACGCGGTGGTTTGTGGGGGCGAAGCTGAATTTTGCCGAAAATATCCTGCGATACCGGGATGATCATACGGCCTTGATATTCAGGGGGGAGACACAAAAGAAAACGAAGATGAGCTATGAGGAGCTCTATGATACGGTAGCACGTCTGGCGAAGTCCCTTCGCGAGATGGGGGTTGTCCCGGGAGATCGGGTCGCTGCTTACATGCCGAACATGATGGAAACGGCCATCGCCATGCTCGCCGCTACCAGTATCGGCGCAACGTGGTCTTCCTGTGCCACGGATATCGGTCCAGGAGCAGTGTTGGATCGCTTTGGCCAAATTGAGCCAAAGGTGTTGTTTACGGTGAATGGGTATTTTTATAAGGCAAAACCTTTTAATACGCTCCCTAATGTAGGGGAGATCGTGAAGGGCATGCCTTCGCTTGAGAAGGTCATCGTCGTCACTTATCCAGAAGAGAAGCCCGATATCAGTAATATCAAAAATGCTGTCCTGTATGAGGATTTTCTCTCGCAGGAAAGCGGTCTTGAAATCCAGTTCGAACAATTGCCCTTTGATCACCCGCTGTATATCATGTTTTCATCTGGGACCACGGGTAAGCCAAAATGCTTAGTACAGGGTGCAGGTGGTATTTTGCTTAATCATCTCAAGGAACTGATGTTGCAAAGCGACCTTGGAAGAGAGGACGTCCACTTTTTCATCACCACCTGTAGCTGGATGATGTGGAACTGGATCATGAGTTCATTCGCAGTGGGCAACACCCTCGTATTATTCGACGGCAATCCCAATTATCCTGATGCCGGTGCCATGTGGAAATTGATAGAGGAAGAAAAAGTGACCATGTTCGGCACCAGTGCGACGTTTATCAACCTTATGAAGAGCGAAGGAATGAAGCCCGGCAAAGATTACGATCTGTCATCGCTCCGGGAGATCTGGCAGACAGGGTCACCCCTCTCGCCGGAGGGATTTGAGTATGTGTACCAGGAAATCAAAAAGGATGTCTGGTTTAATTCCAGTGCCGGCGGCACCGACATCAACGGGTGTTTCTGCACGGGAAGCCCGACGCTTCCGGTCTATGCCGGAGAACTACAGTCTGCGGCTTTGGCTATGAAGGTTAATGTATACGACGAAAATGGCAAGCCTGTCCTTGACCAAGAAGGTGAATTCGTCTGTGAGGCACCGGCTCCCTCCATGCCCCTGTACTTCTGGGATGATCCGGACAATAAGAGATATAAGGATGCCTACTTCAAGGTATATCCCAACGTGTGGCGCCATGGTGATTATGTCGTGCACCATAGCGATACCGATGGGTTTACCTTCTTCGGTCGCTCGGATGCCGTCTTAAAGCCTTCCGGGGTTCGCATCGGCACCGCCGAGATCTATAACCAGGTGGAGCAAATGGAAGAAATCGCGGACAGCCTGGCCATCGGACAGAACTGGGAGGGGGATCAGCGTGTCATCCTCTTCGTCAAGCTTGTTGAAGGACATCGACTTACCGACGAGCTGCAAAATACGATTAAAAAGACCTTACGGGTCAAGGCCTCTCCCCGACATGTTCCCGCTAAGATAATCGCGGTTCCCGATATCCCCTATACCCTGAACATGAAGAAGGTTGAGAGCGCGGTAACGAACATAATACACGGAAGGCCGGTCCTCAATAGGGATGCATTGACGAATCCTGAGTCCCTCGATTTCTATGAGGACATCTCTGAGCTTAAAAGCTGAGAGGGTTTGCCAAGTGTAATGTCACGATTTAGTAAGATAACATTTAATTTTTTGGACTTGCAATGCCCCTCAATGAGAGGATAGGATTGTATCGACCACAATGCTTAAGTGGTCTGCAGGTCCTAGTATTTTTTTACAGGTATGCCGGCTACCTATCAAATCAACATTCTACAAAAGTAATCTAGAATATGTCTACCGATAGATCTAAAAAAGAGGCGCAAGGGATCCAGGATCTGACTGAAGCTCGTCGGAAGATTGCCGAACTGGAGAGGTTGCTAGCCGAGAAAAGCCGTGCCGAGGAAGAATTAAAAGAAGCTGAAGAGCGGTATCGCGCCCTATTCGAACAGGCGGCAGACCATATTTTGGTGTTCGATCCTGAGACATACAAACCGGTGGCCTTCAACCAGCGGGTTTGCGATGATTTGGGTTATACGCCAGAAGAAATATTAAGCATGACAATAGCTGATCTTGATGTCAAAGACTCTGCCGAGGTGATTGCACAACGTACTAAGAAAATTATTGAAGATGGACCTCAGACCATTGAAACGCTGGTGAGAACCAAGAGCGGCGACATTCACAACCATTGGGTAAATATCAAAGCTATTAACACAGGGAGGCGGACCCTTATCCAGACCATTGCAAGAAATATTACGGACCGCAAAAAAATAGAGGAGGAGCTTCGTCTCAGCCAGCTACGTCTCAATGAGGCACAGGATCTTGCACAAATGGGAAGCTGGGAAAGGGACCTCAAAAGTGGGAAGATTTATCCATCAGACGGGTTATACCGTATTTTTGGATATGAACCGGGAGAAGTAACTCTTACCAATAAGTTCTTAAACAATCTTATGCATCCTGAACACAGGCAACTATTCCAAGAGTTTTTACAAAGCACATATTCAGGGAGCGGACCCGCCAACTATGAATTTTGTTTTTATCGAAAAGACGGGGCTAAACGTTACGCTTATTGTCAAACGAGGATTATTAAAGATCCTTCCGGTCAACCTATCAGAGTTTTCGGAACCTTGAAGGACATAACGGAATTTAAGCTCACTGAGTCGGCTTTAAAAGAAAAGGAAAAGATTTTGCAGGAACAGGCCGAAAGCCTGCGGGAGGTCAACACGGCGCTTAAAGTATTGCTTGATCATCGAGAGGCAGAGAAGGGTAAACTCGAGGAAAATATCCTGAGCAATGTAAAAAAATTAGTCTTTCCCTACTCGAACAGACTCAAATGCGGCCAATTGAGCGAGGAGCAAAAGACCCTCTTGAATATCCTGGAGTCAAACCTTGCTCAGATCACCTCTCAATTTACAGCCACATTATCATCGACGACCATTGGATTGACGCCCAGGGAACTTGAGATCGCCGGCCTCGTAAGGGATGGTATGAGCTGTAAAGAGATTGCCGCTGTTATGAGCGTTTCTGAAAATGCCGTCAGGTTTCACCGTTTTAATATAAGGAACAAGCTTGGGCTGAACAAGAAAAGCATAAACCTCAGGTCATATCTGCAACATATCTCCTAGTAACTGTTCTTCGGCACCTAACCGCTAAAAAGTATAGTTTTAACCTAGCAATTTACTATTAAAAAACAAACTTGTAATCTGATCTATTATCTGTATAGAATGAGATTTTAGAGATTCGGCGTCAAAAAAATCCACAAAAAAAGGTTCTTCTCTCATGGACAAAAGGAAGGGGGTGATAATTTAATAGGTATACGAAGGCACAATGTGTAATGAGAAGGCGGTCAATCTTGAAAACTTTTATAGTGAAGGAGGAAAAAATGATGAAAAGAAGATTGCTTATAATGACGGTCAGTATTTGCCTGATATTGATGTTTGCGTGTGTGTCTGTTTATGCCGCTCCAACAGCCCCCAAAACGATTAAGATTGGTATTCTAATTTCCTTTACTGGGCCAGATGGAATGGTAGGAAAGCCAGCAAAAGACGGCTACGACATGGCAGTGGAAAAAATAAACAAGGGCGGCGGCGTTTATGTCAAGGAATACGACAAAAAAATACCTCTTGAACTGGTAATCATGGATATGGAAACAAACCCGGAGAAGGCC
This sequence comes from uncultured Thermodesulfobacteriota bacterium, assembly GCA_964459135.1. Classification (GTDB taxonomy): domain Bacteria; phylum Desulfobacterota; class B13-G15; order B13-G15; family RBG-16-54-18; genus CAYWLI01. The sequence goes on from CAYWLI010000010.1 coordinate 6,997, forward strand.
GTAGCACGCGCTGAAGCACTCAATCAACAGGGCGTTTCTATTGTTTGTGGCACTACCTTGATGAGCGCAACATCCGATATCTTTGAAAAAAATAAGTTACCTGCCATAACCTCCTTAGTAACAACCGTTGGGCTTTTTCAGAGGGGCTTTAAGTACTATTTTGGCATTAGCAAGATGAACGATGGTGTCGTCGATGCCATATACGCGGCCTTTGCAAAGATCCCCAAAGGCCAAAAGCCAACCAAGTGGGCTATTTGGCAAGAGCAAACCGATTGGATTGCGGAACTGTTCGATCTTGCGAGACAGCAAGCGTCTGCCCAGGGCGTGACCTTCGTATCTGACAGCAAATATCCGATGCTGACTCAGGATATGAGCCCGCTGATCCTTGCGGCAAAGAAGGCTGAGGCCGAGGTAATCTTTTCCGCCCCTGTCCCACCTGACGCCATTACAATGCTTAAGCAAATGAAAGAACTTGACTACAAACCAAAGGCAATCATCATGATCAGGGCCTCCGATGATCCAGCGTGGGTGCATATGACTGGTCCCATGGGTGATTATGCCATAGGGGCCCCCGACTGGCATCCCGCGTTGAATTATCCCGGGGTCAAGGAGCTTAATGATGCATACAAAGCCAAGTTCGGGACGGATACCCACATTACCGCAGGAAATGCCTATGCCTCGATTCAGATAGTTGCTGCTGCTATCGAAAAGGCAGGTACGCTGGACAGGACGAAGATTAGGGATGCCATTGCCAGCATTGATATGATGACCGTTTATGGGCCGGTCAAATTCAATAATGGAAGGCGCGTCTATGCTCCCCCTGTAGTGACCCAATGGCAGAAAGGGGTCATGGAGATGGTGTGGCCTGATGATATGAAAACAAAGGCAATGGTATACCCTATGCCACAGTAGTTTTGTAATGAACAGTAGTATCGTGATGAAATGTTGACATTCCAACCGCTGGGTACAGCGGTTGGAATGTCCATTTTTTATTAAACAATTCAAACACAGCCACAGAATGCAGGCTACGATGAAACTACTTGAAATAGAGAACGTATCCAAAGCTTTTGGCGGCGTACTTGCTGTCAATCGGGTGAGCTTTACCCTTAACCAGGGAGAAGTACTGGGACTTATTGGTCCCAACGGCGCAGGCAAGAGCACCTTGTTTAATCTCATAACAGGGATTTTCAAACCTGACGCAGGTACAATAAAGTTCAATAAGGTAGATATCACCAGCATAGCACCTTACAAGATATGCCAGAACGGCATAGCGAGGACCTTCCAGTTGGTTAAGCCTTTCAGCCGGTTGAGCCCACTGGAAAATGTGATGGTAGGGAGGGCTTATGGTGGGCAGCCGGCCCGGAATATAAGGCAAGCCCGCATGGAATCAGAACAAATCTTAGACCTCACCGGTCTGGGGAATAAGCGGGTTCGCACCGCGGGAATGCTGAGCCTGGTAGACCGCAAGCGGCTGGAAATTGCCCGGGCGCTGGCAACAAGGCCTCAATTGCTATTACTGGATGAGATGATGGCAGGCTTGAATCCAGCAGAGTTGGATGATGCCATACGGTTGATAAAGGCAATCAGGGATACCGGGATAAGCCTCATTGTTGTTGAGCATGTCATGAAGGTGATCATGGGGATCTCGGATAGGGTGATCGTGCTAAAAGTTGGAGAAAAAATAGCTGACGGCTCGCCCCGTAAGGTAGCGAAGGATCGAAAGGTCATCGAGGCATATTTGGGAGAAAAGCCTCTATGCTAGAGATTAGCCATATCGATGTTTATTATGGTGACCTTCAGGCATTATGGGATGTCTCCTTGACCATTGGAGACGGGGAAATAGTGACGCTGGTGGGTTCCAATGGCGCGGGCAAGAGCACTCTCATGAAAACCATCTCGGGCTTACTCAAGGTTCGAGCCGGGTACATTGATTTTGACAACATTCGCCTTGACCGATTGCCTGCGCACCGAATAGTAGAACTGGGCATCTCTATGGTTCCTGAAGGTCGAAGACTATTCCCACAGATGAGCGTCCTGGAAAACCTGGAGATGGGCGCTTCTATTAATCCAGCGCGCCAGAAAAGACATAACACACTCACCTGGATATATGATCTCTTTCCCATTTTAAAGGAGAGGGCTAAGCAAATGGCGGGTACACTCAGCGGCGGAGAGCAGCAAATGCTGGCCATAGGCAGGGCGCTTATGTCACAGCCAAAGATACTCTTAATCGATGAGATGTCTCTGGGCTTAAGTCCGCTCCTGGTACAGGAATTCTGTCGGGTCATTCAGGGGATAAACAAGTCGAGGAAACTGACGGTATTCCTCGTTGAGCAGGATGTGCAATTGGCCTTGTCTATGGCTCATCGTGGCTATGTTATAGAGAACGGCCGGATTGTAGACCAGGGTGATGCAAAATTACTGCTTTCCAATCCCCGTATTAAAGAAGCATATTTGGGCCTCGAACAGGAGAATAAGACAGACTAATTTATGGAAACTGTGTTGCAAACTATCGCCAATGGGATTTTAGTAGGGGCGCTTTATGGGCTGGTGGCGCTGGGACTCGGTCTGCTCATGGGAGTCATGAAATTTCTCAATATCGCTCATGGCACCTTTATCATACTCGGTGGCTATGTAAGCTTCTGGCTTTTTAACCTGTGGGGTATAGATCCTTTCCTTTCCATACCCGTGGTAGTCATTGTCATGTTCTTAATTGGCCTCGTTCTTTATAAATTGGCGTTTTCGCCGTTGTTGAGGTTACCAACTATTGGAATGCGGATTGATACTTCTATGCTGGTTACCTTCGGCCTAATCTGGGTACTGGATAACGCTATGACTATGCTCTGGACCCCTGATACCCGAACAATAATAACAACCTACACTGGAGAAACTCTCAAAGTGTTTGGTACTCGATTCAGTATTACCGGTTTAGGGGGGCTGGGTGTTGCAGTCCTCGTGGCATTGGCTCTCTATTTTATTCTCAGCAGGACCTACTTCGGGAAACATATCCGAGCGGCGACACAGGATGCTGAGGCCGCTAGCTTGTGTGGAATCAATGTTAACCGAGTCTATTCGTTTTCCTCTGGCATTGCAATAGCGCTGGCTGGCGTGGCTGGCGTTGTTATCGTTTCAACGTATTCCATCAATGCATCCGGCGGCTTAAGCTGGCTGTTGATAGCCTTCGTAGTCATGATACTGGCCGGTGAGGGGAATATCAACGCCATTATCCCTGCCGGTGTGGTATTCGGACTATTGGAGGCAGGGAGTGTTTTAGTTGTAGGTGTTCCCTATCGTCAGGCGATCGCACTTCTTGTATTTATCGTAGTCCTCATATTCAAACCGCAGGGATTATTTGCTAAAAAGGATTAGGCATCCGATATGTCATTGACTGGGAAGAAATTACTGATCATAGGGTTGTTAGTTATAGTTCTCTTCGTACCGCCGCTGGTAATAGAAATGGGAACTGCAACCATGAATCTGCTGGTCTTGCTATTTATCTTTATCATTCTTTCCCAAAGCTGGAATCTTATAGGAGGGTATACAGGTCAGATTAATCTTGGTCTTGCTGCTTTTTTTGGTTGTGGGTTACTGGTTACCCATTTCGTATGGAAGGCTGAGATACCGATTTATTTTGCTGTGATTGCAGGTGGTCTAGCAGCGGTGGTGTTGGCAGTGATTATAGGTCTCCCGACTCTCAGGCTGAAAGGTGCCTATTTTGCTATTGGAACCTTCGCCTTGGCAGAGGTGTGCAGGATTGTCGTCGGAAATATGTTCGCCCGCATGGTCAAAATGCCCGGCTCCTATGCTATCGACTATAGCATTATCCCCCGCTACTATCTTGGCTTAATCGTAGCGATTATTACCGTAGCGCTTGTATATTGTGTAACCCATTCTAAAATGGGATTGGCATTGGTTGCCATTCGGGACGATGAGCAAGCAGCGCAGGTTACCGGTGTCAATACGTTCAAATATAAAGTCTATGCCTTACTCACGAGTTCATTTTTGGCTGGCTTGGCTGGAGGTGTCTATGCTTTCTTGCGACTCTCGTTTCATAACATTACCGCGGTCTTTAGCCCAATCTGGACATTTGAGCCGCTTATGGCGGTTGTCATCGGTGGTGCCGGTACCTTAATTGGTCCAATTATAGGCAGCGTTTTCCTGGTCGTCCTTTCAGAGATATTTGCCCTTACTTTGGGAGAAGCGCATCTCATCATATTTGGCCTCCTGTTCATTCTGGTAGTAATGTATTCCCCCTATGGGATTATCGGATCTGTAGGTCGCATTCGCCAGATGATGAGTCGTGTCGGTAGGGGTACATTGAAGGCTAGACAAAAGCTGTAACTGTGAATCGGTCTTATGAAAATATTTGTGCTGAAACGGAGATCATCAGGCCCAATAACAATGCTGATTAAAAAAGGAGATCAACTATGGCAAAAAAGAAAAAAATTATAGGCTTATCGTGCGGGAGAAAGAATGGCAATTCCGAGTCTCTTTTAAAAGAGGCCCTCATGGGGGCGGAAGAGCTCGGTGTGGAAGGAGAAATCATTCGCGCGATGGAGCTCAGAGTAAAGCCGTGTACGGGGTGTGAGACGTGTACCATGCTCATGGCCAGGGGTAAGGAGCCTGTCTGTGCGATCAAGGATGATGATGTCCCCTGGATCCTCGAGAAGGTCCTTTTGGAGGATGCAGGCTTTATCGTCGCTTTCCCCCTCTATCACCTCAGGGCGAATGCCTATTTCGAGTGCATCCATGAGAGGATGCTCCCCGTCATGTTCAAGCACCCCGAGATCTTAAAAAAGAACAAGGTGGGCGCCATTATCAGCGTGGGTGGTGGAGAGCCAGAATGGACACCCCTGGGCCTCACCTCGGCAAACATCTTCGTTCAACATTCCTGGAGGTTGGTGGACCAGATGCAGATAAACTTCTGTGGAAGGCCGGGCTCTGTGTTCCTTCACCCAGAATATCTGGAAAGGGCAAGGAAACTAGGGAGGAACGTGGCGGAGTCCATGATGATGCCCATAGAGGAGGTACGATATAAGGGAGAGGATTCCGATTGCTCATGCCCGGTGTGTCACTGCAATGTGATAAAGGTACCCGAGAGACTCCCTGAGGTCTTCTGCCCTGTATGCTGGATACGGGGTAACGTCCATATGGAGGGCACAGAGATGAAGGTAATATGGGATGAGGAGAGCAAAAAGACACCCCGGTTCTCAGAACAGGGTGTATTCACCCACCTGGATTTGATCAAGAGCCTCCAGAAGACCTTCTACGAGAACGAAGGGAAGGTAAAGGAGATGAAAAAGAGATATGAGGGGTACGGCAATATCGTAAGGCCTCCAGCAGGCTGAAATGGATCTCAATGAGGGACATAGCTCCATGAGTAAGACCACCATCACCGTCGATGGACGCCAGCTTGAGGTAAGACAAGGGGCCATCTTGCTGGACGAGCTTCTGGATGCGGGGATCTACGTACCTTACCTCTGCCATCACCCAGACCTGCCGCCAACAGGGGAGTGCGGTCTGTGTATCGTGAAGATAGATGGTATGGACGATTATCAGACATCCTGCACCCTCAGGATTGAAGAAGGGATGGTCATTACCACCAAGACGGAGGAGATCGAAAGGCTCCGCAAGGAGGCCTTTACGAAGATACTCCTTGGCCATCCAGCGGATTGCACGAACTGCCCGAAATATTTAAATTGTGAGCTTCAATCCCTGAAGCAGTACCTGGGAATACCCGAAGACATGGCCGTAATTGGCCGTCTGCGGGCCTTCCCCCTCAACACCGATAACCCCCTCTTCGTCCACGATCCCACGAGATGCATCCGTTGCAAGAGGTGCATCAGGGCCTGCAAGGACCTGCGCGGGGTAGGGATACTGACGTTGAAAGAGAACGACGGACAAGCATATGTCTATACAGAGACCGGAAGGCCCCTTGCCGAGGAGGGGTGCAGGTTCTGTGGGGCCTGCGTGGAGGTCTGTCCCACCGGTGCCATACGGGACAAGAAAGAATTGATGGAAGGAAAGAAACGCAGAGAAGCACTTATCCCTTGCAAATATACCTGCCCTGCTGAAATAGATGTGCCCCGGTATCTCCGTTTTATCCAGGAAAAGGATTATTCGGCAGCCACCGCAGTAATAAGGGAAAAGGTCCCCTTCCCCAAGGTCCTCGGCTATGTCTGCAAGCATCCGTGTGAGGACGTCTGCCGCCGCGGATACATAAACCAAGCCATTGCGATACGAGACCTGAAACGCTATGCCTCCGAACACGATGACGCGAGAATATGGGAAAGGAATGCACGACAAAAGCCTGCGACAGATAAGAGGATTGCTGTTATCGGTTCAGGGCCGGCAGGGCTTACCGCTGCCTTCTACCTGGCAAAGCAGGGGTATGGCGTAACCATGTTTGAGGCGCTACCTGTTGCAGGGGGGATGATTCGGGTTGGGATCCCTGCATATCGTCTCCCCCGAGAGGTGCTCGATGACGAAATACAAGACATACAGAAAGCCGGTGTGGAAATAAAGACAGGCACCCATATCGATTCCATTGATGGGCTCTTTGAAGAGGGGTATAACGCTGTCCTCGTCGCCGTGGGAACCCACCAGGGACAAAGGCTGAACATCCCTGGGGCAGACCATGAAGGCGTATTGATCGGCCTGGACCTCTTACGGAATGTAAACCTCGGAAAAGAAGTGAAGATGGGGAAGAATGTGATGGTGCTCGGAGGCGGCAATGTCGCCTTCGACTGCGCCCGTGTAGCCCGCAGACTGGGCGCCGAGAAGGTGAGTCTGGCCTGTCTGGAATGCCGAGCAGATATGCCCGCTGCTTGCGATGAGATAGACCAGGGAGAAGAAGAAGGAATAAGCGTATACCCCTCCAGGACCTTTACCAAGATTTTGAGCGAAAATGGCACAATTAGGGGGGTGGAGTTTCTCGATGTTGCCTCCTTCATCTTTGATGAAGAAAAAAACCTCCAGATCGAGGTTGTTGAAGGGTCCCATCATGTCCTTGAGGCAGATACCGTAATATTTGCCATAGGCCAGAGCCCGGAGATACCAGAGGGATTCGACCTGGACACCGGCCCGGGCAACCTCATCATCCTCGATGAATATACCCATACCACCAACAGGCAAGGGGTCTATGCCGCAGGTGATGTCGTTAACGGTACCACCTCGGTCATTGAGGCCATAGCTTCAGGGAGACGGGCCGCTATTGCAATAGACCAATACCTCGGCGGCGACGGAGACATCGATGAGGAGCTTGCGTCGGCCGTTGAACCTAGAACCTGTCTCGGTTCAGGGGAAGGCTTCGCCTCTCTGACCCGCCGTGAAGATGCCTGCGTTACTGCCGAAGAACGAATCCAGGGTTTCTGTGCGGTAGTGGGAGGAATGGAGGGAGAGGATGCAGAGGATGAAGCAAAACGCTGCTTGCAGTGTGACCTCAGACTCACAATGACACCGGTAAGGTTTTGGGGAGAGTATTGAAAGGCAGGAGAATATAAAAACCATTTCCGAAAGGGGGAAATAATGGATACATTAGAGGCTGATGTTGTTGTCGTTGCAGCTGGTGCTTCCGGTTTGGCGGCGGCGATAGCCGCTGCGGAGGGCGGTGCCAAGGTAATCGCATTGGAAAAAGGGTCTACGACAGGTGGAGCCGGCAATATGGGGATGGGGCCCCTCGGTGTGGAAAGCAGGCTGCAGAAGGAAAAAGGCATAGCTATCACCAGAGACGAGGCCTTTCAGATCTTTATGGATTACACCCATTGGCGCGTTGATGCCCGATTGGTGAGGGCCTATATAGATAAGTCAGCCACAACCATCGACTGGTTGGAGAAAATGGGCGTTGAATTCGTCGATGCGAAAGCGTATTTCCCGGGAGGCCAGTTGACATGGCATCTTGTAAAACCGGCAACCGGACAGCCAGGACCTATGGCCTCGGGCACCATGATTAAGATCATGACAGATAGGGCCAAAGAGCTGGGGGTCAAAATCCTTCTCCAGACCCCAGCCCAAAAGATCCTCAAGGGAGGGAATCGTATTACAGGCGTTATAGGGGAAGACAAGGCCGGTAACCCCGTTCAGGTGAATGCAAAGTCAGTGATAATCGCTACCGGTGGGTTTGGCGATAACCCGGACATGATCAAAAAGTATACCGGCTATGAGTGGGGCAAGGACCTGTTCTCCTTTAGGATACCCGGATTGGCTGGCGACGGCATCCGTATGGCCTGGGAAGCGGGTGCAGCGCCGACAGACATGAATATGGAGCTCATCTATATGATGCCCGGTGAATTTGACCCTGCACTCGGTGAAACATTCCGTCAGCCCCACCTCATGGTCAATATCCTTGGAGAGCGCTTCATGAATGAAGGGATCATGCCCAATACGACCTTTACAGGAAACGCCATCGCCAGGCAAAAAGACAAGACCGCCTTCCTTATGTTCGACGAAACGATCAAAAGGCACATGGAGACGGTGGGGTATGATGAATTGAGCGTCGTCTTCCCCTTCACGAAAGTTGAAAACCTTGACGCCCTTATTAAGGGGGCCTTTGATAAAGAATATAAAGATGTATTTGTGGCCGATACGCTGGACGAGTTGGCAACCAAGACGGGGATCAATGCCGATAATTTGAAGAAGACCGTAGAGGAGTACAACGAATTCTGCGGGAAAGGATTTGATCCGGTCTTCAACAAGAAGCAGGAGCTTCTCAGACCCATTACGACGCCTAAATTTTACGCTGCAAGATTCTTCCCCAGTGCCTATGGCAGCCTCGGTGGAATAAAGATTAACCACAACACAGAGGTCCTGGACAAAAAATGGGAGGTGATTCCGGGACTGTATGCTGCGGGGACAGATGTCTGCACCATCTATGGCGACAGTTATGTCTTTATTCTCCCGGGCAACACCATGGGATTTGCCTTGAACACCGGCCGCATTGCCGGGGAGAATGCGGCAGGATATGCCAAATCCGTTTAAAAATGATATTAGGCATCGGCATCGATATCCTGAACATAGAGCGAGTGCATGATATCCTCGAAACGGATAGCGATTCCTTTGTGAGTAGGGTTTTTACGATAAAGGAACGGAAACAGGCATCGGATCATCCTGACCCTGTGGCATATTTTGCAACGCGCTTTGCCGGCAAGGAGGCCGTATTCAAGTGTTTCGGGATAGATGGCAGCGGCATACGGTTGAGTGAGATAGAGATACGTGGTGAGGAGACTGAACAACCTCAGGTGAGACTTTTGGGTAAGTTGAGCGAGATAGCTGCGGCAAAGGGTATAAAAGATATTCAGATATCCCTCTCGTATGATACTGATTATGCAGTCGCCTTTGCCATAGCCCAAGGGTAAGTAAAAAAGAAAGCAGCAATGATATGAATACGGTGTCCAGTTCCATATTCTTTGTACTCAGGATGTGATTTGGGCCTGATCAGTTGTATATGCTTTGCGTAATCAGTAGACAGACTTTGAAGGTTCATGGGTATCCCTAAAACCCAAATACAGATAAAAAAAGGAGTAAAAAATCAATGGAATTAAAAGAAGAGATATTGGGACATATCATTCAAAGGGCTTCGGTGCTTTTCAAAAAAGATCCCGGAGAATTAAGCGCGGAAACAAAGTTTGTGGAAGATCTAAATGCCAAATCGGTAAACTACGTTCAAATAATAGCAGTGCTAGCGGATGAATATGACGTCGAGATCAATTTTATGGAGTTCAGGAGAAAAAAGACCTTGGGTGAGGCCGCTGAATTTGTCGCCCAGTCGTGCGGAGGCTAATCAAAACGATATGCAGGAAATCCATTACAGATAACATTAGAACAAAGGAGGATAAGTATGGCTAAAACGAGAAGGGGGAAAGAGATATTCGGTGATGAGGAGATCGAGGTTATCTACAGGGAAACAAGAGAGCCAGTTCCCTCGGAAGCTATAACATCGGAAGACCCCATGGAAACAATGGGCCATGGGTTTTGCCCTCAGTTTAACCAGCGCACTTATATCGCGGAAGACGGCATTCTCTGCGAGCAGGATGTCCCGGTGACCTTGCGCGACGGCACGGTGATCTATACCGACATCTACCGTCCTGTCGGGGAGGCGAATATTCCTGCCATTATTTCATGGAGTTATTTCGGCAAGCGCCCCGGTGACGGTTTTGACGAATGGCAGATTATGGGCGTACCGCCGGGAACGGTTTCCCGCATGACCAAGTTCGAATCTCCTGATCCGGGGTTTTGGTGCCGTTGTGGATATGCGGTCGCCAACGTCGATCCTCGAGGCTGCGGTCATTCCGAGGGTGATATAAATATGTTCGGCACGCAGGATGCGAGAGACGGCTATGACTTTATCGAATGGCTAGCCAGCCAGTACTGGTGTAACGGCAAGATCGGTATGAGCGGCAACTCAGGGGTGGCCATGACTCAGTGGCGAATCGCCGCAGAGCAGCCGCCTCACCTTGCCTGTATCGCCCCCTGGGAAGGCACGGGGGATCTTTATCGCGAGTCATTGTACGAAGGAGGCATTCCCGCATTGGGGTTCAACGAGTTTATTGTAGGTTCCCTCACTGGCCCTGGGTACGTCGACGACACCAGGGCAATGGCTGAAGAGTATCCCTTTATGAATGCCTACTGGGATGACAAGATTCCGAACTGGAAAAACATCAGGATCCCCGTCTATACCACGGTATCCTGGAATCATTTCCACCTGCGCGGTTCCACTGAAGGCTTCAGAAAAATCCGTTCCACCAAAAAGTGGCTGCGGGCGCACAGGGAGTTTGAGTGGCCCGATACGTATTCCACCTTCGGTATCAACGATCTGAAACTGTTTTATGACCGTTATCTGAAGGATATCCGCAATGGGTGGGAGCTTACCCCCCGGGTCCGCCTTGAGGTCATGGATGCCTACGACTTTGACTTCCAGATCAACCGCCCGGAAAGGGAATTCCCGCTTGCCAGAACGCAGTACCAGAAACTCTATGTCGACGCCGCCCAGGGCTCGCTCTCATTTGATCCGGTTGCCAAGGAATCAAAGGTCAGCTATGAGGTCAAGACAGGGTCTACGACCTTCGATATCCCGTTTGAGGAAGACACGGAGATTACCGGTTACATGAAACTCCGCCTGTGGGTTGAGGCAGAAGGCAATGACGACATGGATCTTTTTATTGCGATTCAGAAGCTGGATCAGGAAGGCAACTGGCTTCCGGTAAGTGTATTGGGAGAGCCACATCCAGGCGCATGGGGAAAGATGAGGGTGTCGCGTCGCGAGCTGGATGAGAAGCTGTCTACGGACTTTCAGCCTGTCCAGGCCCATCGCAAGGAAGAAAAGCTCAAGCCCGGCGAGATTGTTCCCGTGGACATCGAGATATGGCCCCACAGCAGGCTGTGGCATAAGGGCCAGCAATTGCGTGTGCTAGTATCAGGGCATTATATCCGCGAGGGCTGGTTCGAGCCCTTCTCATGGGAGACCAACAACAAAGGAAAACACGTCATCCACTCGGGAGGTAAATACGACTCTTACTTGCAGATACCGGTCATTCCTCCGAAATATGTGGCTGGCGATTACATCTACCGCTAGCAGCAAGGAACAGATGTGCGAGGCACTTACAATCCTCAAAAAACAGAGGAAGGAGTTCCACGTTGAATGTAAATGAGCGCAAGGAGGAATGAGATTATGAGGGCCGATTTCATGGAGACTCTCCAGACAAAAGCCAAGGCCGATCCTCAGCGGGTGGTCTTTCCGGAAGCCAACGAGGAGAAGATACTGCAGGCGGCGCGTCAGGTACGGGACAGGGGCATAGCCTACCCCCTACTCGTGGGTGAACCCCAAACCGTGTCCGCATTGGCGGCAAACATCGGGATATCCCTTGACGGTATCACAGTGGTCGATTACACCGATCAGGAAAAGATCGAGCATTTCGCAAACGAGTATGTAAAGACCAATCCGGACTTTCCTGCCTCGGCCATGAAACGCATGTTGAAAGACCCCCTTAATTTCGGGGCCATGATGGTCAAACTGGATGAAGCGGACTGCATGGTGGCGGGACTGAGCCATACGACGGGAGAGGTCATCATGGCCAGTGAGATGATCATCGGCCTGCAGGAAGGTATCTCGACGGTCTCAAGCATGGGCATTATGTCGATACCGGGATACGAGGGCCCCGAAGGCAGCCTGATGGCGATTGCCGACTGTGCTGTCTGCCCGGCACCTGATGCAAATGAACTGGCCGACATAGCCATCGCGACGGCCGACACCGTGCGCAGTCTGCTCGGTTGGGAGCCGCGTGTTGCCCTGTTGTCTTTCTCAACAAAGGGAAGTACGAGCCATGAGCGCGTCGATATAGTTTTAAAGGCTCTTGAAATAGTCCATGGGCGTAGGCCGGACCTGCTCATTGACGGCGAGTTGCAGTTGGATTCCGCGATTGTACCGGAGGTTGCGGCCAAGAAGGTGGGCGGAGACAGCCCGGTGGCTGGCAGGGCCAACATCCTTATCTTCCCGGATCTCAATGCCGGCAACATTGGAGTGAAGCTTGTCCAGCGTTTTGCCAAAGCTGTCGCTTACGGGCCTCTGTTGCAGGGCTTCGCCAAGCCGGTCAGCGACTTGTCCCGCGGAGCGCCTGTTAAGGAGATCGTGGGTGCGACCACCATGGTGGCGGTACGCGCGCAGAACAAATAAACCCTTTGCCGCTCATCAGCGTTGCACATGCGTGCAATACTATACAATTATTTTCAATACTGATGAGGTGACTTTCATGGATAAGAAATACAGGCTTTTCACCATAAATCCAGGCTCCACCTCAACAAAGATAGCCCTGTTTGAAAACGATAGAGAGCTGTTTGCCTCCAATGTCTCCCATGATGCGGCAAAGCTCAAGGAGTTCCGCGAGATAAGCGATCAGTTGCCGTACCGTAAGGAGACCATACTGAGTGAGCTGGCGAAAAACAGCATCTCCCTAGAGGGAACAGACGCCTTTGTCGGACGCGGCGGCGGTCTGGTTGGTCTGGAAGGCGGAACCTATACTATAAACGAAACCTTGTTGCATCACGCCAGAATAGGCTTTACCGTAAAACACCCCGCAACGCTCGGCAGTCAACTGGCCCATGATTTCGCCGTTACCCATGGGGGAAAAGCCTTCGTTGTCAATCCTCCGGACGTCGATGAGTTTGATCTTATCGCACGTGTCAGCGGACTATCCGACGTGCCCCGCGAGAGCAGGGGCCACCCTCTCAACCAGAAAGAGGTCGCCATACGCTATGCCGCAGAGGTCGGCAGGCGTTATGAGGATCTCAATCTGGTTATATCTCACATCGGCGGCGGAGTATCGGTCACGGCTCATAAAAAGGGTCGTATGGTAGATTCCAACGACGTGATAAACGGCGACGGCCCCATGGCCCCCACCCGCGCAGGTTCGATACCGGCGACGGCTATAATCAAGATGTGTTTTTCCGGCACGTATACCGAGAGAGAGATGTATGACCGCATAACGAAGACCGGCGGTCTCGTCGATCACCTCGGCACCTCCGAGGTCACCGAGGTACTGGAGCGCATAAAAAGCGGCGTCACCTATGCAAAGCTCGTCTACGATGCCATGATCTATCAGATCTGCAAGAACATCGGCGCTTACGCAACCGTTTTAAAGGGCGATGTGGACGCCATTCTCCTGACTGGCGGCATCGCCAATGATCCCTATTTGGTGGAAAAGATCACCGATATGGTCAAGTACATCGCTCCTGTAAAAGTCTATGCCGGTGAGTTTGAGATGGAGGCCTTGGCGAGCGGAGCCCTTAGGGTGCTTATTGGTCAGGAGAAGCCCAAGACATATACCGGGGTGCCGGTATGGAATGGATTTGAACGATAGAGAAAGAAATTATTACCCTGATCTGTGGTGCTTGCCGCTACAATCCGAGATGCATACCTTTCTTCCCTTCCGATGATCAGGATGCGCAACAAGAGTGAGCACTTTGAAGAATCATCACGGTGCCTCCAGGGCGTTCCGGCGCTCGAAATTACGCCGGTGAAGTTTTGGGGAGAATTTAATCCTGGTTAAAAAAGGAGGATTTATATTATGAAAAATATCATCATATATTACTCGCAATCCGGCAATACCCGGAAGATCGCTAAGGCGATCCAGAAAGGTGTCGCTCAGCAGGCCGGGCAATGCGATATTGCCCAGATCAAAGATATGGACCCCTCGGATTTAAACCAATACGATCTGATCGGCCTGGGCAGCCCCGTCTGGAATGGTGGGTTTACGCCCAACGTGAGGATCTTTGTGGAAAACATACCTCAACAAGATGGCAGACATATCTACTCCTTTAATACACACGGTGTCATGCCGGAATTGTATTTCCCCAGTGTGGTCCGGAAGTTAAAGGCAAAAGGGTTTACAGTGATCGGCATGCGTGATTGGTATGGGAGCGTTCATTTTCAAATTGCGCCGAAACCTTATTTTACCGACGGGCATCCCGATAAAATAGACCTGAGGGAGGCAGAGGAGTTCGGCAGAGAAATGGTGGAGAGGAGTCGAAGGATACATGAAGGGGAGACCAATCTGATTCCCCCGCTGCCCAAATTTGAGCTGACACCACAACTATTGGTCCTCCTGGAGTTCTACCAGTCCGGTCATAATCCGCACGGTTACCTTCAATACGATAAGGGGAAATGCCTCTATCCCAAATGTAGCCTTTGTGTGGACAACTGTCTGATGGATTACATCGATTTGTCCGTTGATCCCCCCAAATTCGGCTCTAAAGGGGATGCGTGCGATATGTGGATGGGATGCACATTTTGCGAATTGATTTGTCCCACAGGCGCCATATCCTGTAACTGGGACGAAGTGCTTGCAAATAACGCCGGCCTTGGGGAATTTTTTGGGGATAATCCATTGGAAAAAGCAGCCCAGGAAGCCTTGGCCTCGGGTCGTTTGAGGAACCTGGTTACGGAGGATATTAAGGGTCCTTATTATAAGGTTTACAGCAAACGGCC
>CAYWLI010000010.1:22070-31620 GCA_964459135.1 uncultured Thermodesulfobacteriota bacterium
AACTTCTTGGCAAATAAATTGCAAAAACTATGATGTCCCATTTCTCACTGTAGGTTGCGTTTGTGTTTGCCCGTAATGTATAGTAAGCATCATCAGTGTTACGTTCGGAACCGGATAATAAATATTTTATTTAAGGAGAAGAAAATATGAAAGGATTAGAAGCAGATATCATTGTTGTTGCAGGTGGTGTTGCCGGTTTGGCGGCATCGATTGCTGCCGCTGAGAAGGGTGCCAAGGTGATTGTCTTCGAAAAAGGATCCACTACTGGTGGAACTGGTAATATGGGCATGGGGCCCTTAGGTGTAGAAAGCAGACTTCAGCGCCAGAAGAAGTTGGGGCCCTCAAAAGATGAGGCCTTTAAGGAATTCATGGATTTTACCCATTGGCAGGTCGATGCCCAGTTAGTGAGGGCCTATCTTGATAAGGCAGCCACTACCATAGACTGGCTTGAAGAAATAGGTGTTGAGTTTGAGGAGCCTCGTCCGTATTTTCCCGGCGGGTGGCCAACGTGGCATATCGTAAAACCGGGCACGGGAGAAGGGTGCGCGAGCAAGATGTTCAAAATCATGACGGACAAAGCAAAGGCAATGGGGGTCCAGATTCTTCTACAAACAGCCGTTGAAAAACTTATCAAACAGGGGGACAAAATTACAGGCGTCGTAGCGGAAGATAGATCCGGTAAATCCATTCAGGCGAATGCCAAGGCGGTGATTATTGCGACCGGTGGCTTTGGCGATAATCCGCAATGGATCAAGAAACATACTGGATATGAATGGGGCCGTGATTTGCAATCCTTCAGGATCCCTGGCTTGGCAGGGGATGGGATTCGAATGGCCTGGGAGGTGGGAGCGGCGCCAACTGAAATGAGAATGGAATTGATCTACCTCATGCCCGGGGAATTAGAACCTGAACTGGCAGAGACATTTCGCCAGCCGCACCTCATGGTCAATCTTCTTGGAGAGCGCTTTTTAAACGAAGAAATGGCAAATCCCGCATTTATGGGAAATGCGATCGCAAGGCAAAAAAACAGATCCACTTTTGTAATTTTTGATGAGAACATCAAGAAACATATGGAGAGCGTAGGATTTGATTCCTTTCATGAAGTTTTCCCTTTCACGAAAGTCAGCGACCTTGACGCCTTGATACAGAATGCCTTTAAGGTAGGCTATAAAGATGTTTTTGTAGCAGACACCTTGGAGGAATTGGCCGAAAAAACTGGGATAGATCCCGATGGCTTGAAGGCAACTATCGACGAATACAATGGATTTTGCGACAAAGGCGTTGATCCCATCTTTAACAAGAACCCAAAACTGCTCAGGCCCATTACAACGCCGAAATACTATGCCGGCAAGTTCTTGCCGGGCGCTTACGGAAGTCTCGGTGGAATTAAAATCAACTATAAGACAGAGATTCTGAACAAGAATTGGGAAAAGATCCCGGGGCTCTATGCCGCAGGGACTGATGCCTGTTCAATATACGGTGATACTTATGTTTTTATTCTGCCGGGTAACACAATGGGTTTTGCTCTGAACAGCGGTCGCATCGCCGGAGAGAATGCCGCAGAATATGCACAGTCCGCTGCAGTCTAGTGGTCTAGTAATCATACCATCCTTTCCCGACCTTTTTGCCCAAGCGACCAGCCCTAATAAGTTGCCGTAATGATTGTGGAGGGCTCCAACTGGGACCGAGCTCACTTTGATAGTATTCCAATGAGCTATGTAACACGTCAAGACCGATGATATCGGCCAACTCAAAAGGCCCTATTGGAAGATAGGAATTCTTCATAGCCGAATCAATGTCTTCCTTGGAAGCCAACCCTTCTTCGTATGCTTTGAATGCTTCCAGGAAGAGTGGCGTGTATATCCGGTTTGCTATGAACCCCGGCGAGTCCTTTTTTACTTCGACACAGACTCTACCCATTTTCTCAGCCACTGCTTTTGCCTGGTCCACTGTCTCGTCGCTGGTGTAATGGCCGCGGGTTATCTCGACCAATTTCGTCGGTGGTATAAAGAAATGCATCCCCGCGACCTGTGTCGGACGCTGAGTTGCCGCAGCCAGAACGGTAATAGAAAAGGTCGAAGTGCTCGATACCAGAATTGCTTCCTTCTTGCACGTGGCGTCAAGTTGTGCAAACATAGCGGTCTTGAGATCAAGCGACTCCGCAACAACTTCGATAACAAAATCAAGGGTATCAAATTGTTCGAACGTACTCGTCATCTGGATCCTGTCCATTGCAGCGGCGCTTTCTTCTGTGGTCACAACGTTTTTTTTGACCAATTTCTCTAGTTGATTCTCCATGCTGTTTTTTGCTTTTACCAAGTTTGCCGTTGTCCTGTTTTGCAGCACTACCTGATAACCAGCCATCGCAGCCGAAAGTGCAATTCCATTGCCCATCTTTCCGGCTCCGACTACGCCGACAGTCTTAACTTCCATATCTTCAGCCTCCAATCATGTATTGAACTCATTTTGCATTCCTATTACCATAAGTGGCAGCTACATTATCTGCACGTCGAACAGCACCTTAATACTATTGCTTCGCCATATGACAATCCTGCATTAAACCATGGCCGTCTGCCCACCGTCAACAACAACATATTGGCCGGTAATATAGTCGGACGCAGCAGAACTGAGGAAAACGATCAGCCCTTTGAGATCCTCACTTCCTCCATACCTACCGAGCGGGATTCTGGGGATTAACGTATCAGCATGTTCCTTTAAAAACTGATCATTCATGCTGGTCGGAAACCAACCTGGACAGATCGCATTAACCATAATACCATAACGAGCCCATTTTACTGCCAAATCTTTTGTCATGGTAAGCATGGCACCTTTGCTGGCAGTATAGGCGACGGAGTCCACATTTTCCGGCATATCACCCCCCAAGCCACCTATGGAGGCTATATTCACTATTTTCCCTCCACCTCGCTCTTTCATTATCTTGGCAGCCATTACGGACAATTGGAAGGCCCCGGTAATATTTAGATTCATGACTCGCTGCCACTTGTCCATGGGAAAGTTCAGCGAATCAGCGATCCAACTGATCCCAGCGTTGTTTACCAAGATATCCAGCGCACCAAACTCTTTGACCGTTACATCCACAAGATTCTGACAATCTTCCGCCTTACTTACGTCACAGGCAACCGCAAGAGCTTTGACGCCGGTCTTTTCCAGCTGTTTGCACATTTCAACGCAGCGTTCAACTTTCCGTGCCGCTATCACAACATTGGCTCCGGCTTCTGTCAGGGCCGTAGCCATCTGTGCTCCCAGACCGACCGATCCTCCGGTTATCACTGCCGTTTTGCCGTCCAAGACAAACATATCCTTTACGTGCATTGCTTTCCCTCCTTAGTGGTCTTATAAAAATCACATGCTGACCGCATTGTTGAAACGCTTTTCGCGCGCGCGGTACTCAGGCGATGGCTCAAAAGCCGGCTGTTTTTCATCTTCGTTCATAGTATGTTCATCCTGTCTCTTGTTTTTCTGATGAAACTTACGAGACACTAGATATTGCGCGCAATGTGCGAGCCTTCGGCAATAGCATCTATGATCAGGTGCGGCTCCTTGCAGTCGCCAATGGCATAGACTTCAGGAACACCATTCTTCAGGCTTTTGAGAAGCTCGGTATTCGGCTTCAAAGGCAGCGCCGTCACGATCGTATCTGCGTCGATAGTCTGCTTCTTCCCTTTCTGAGTAATGGTCAGCCCTTTGTCGGTGATCTTGTCATACTTGACCTTGGCCATCATAGTCACCCCCTTGTCAGCGAGCCACATGAGAAGATGCGGCTTAACCAGTACCTCCAGCAACCCATCTCCAATTTCCTTTCCGGTCTCTACTATGGTCACCTTCCTCCCTCGCTTGACAAGAAAGCCGGCTGTCTGGCAACCGTGTATACCACCACCCATGATCACAACCCTTTTGCCCAGTGGCATCCAGATTTTAGTGAGCCAGCTGAGCAATCGGGGTCCGAAGAACTTCAAATAAGTCTTGAGCTTACGGTGCAGATCACGGCTGGTAAGCACATTGCGTCCATCGATCCCAGACAGTTTCGGTACGTCATGTATGCCTCCTGCGGCTATAATGAGCACATCCGGCTTTATCTCCTCAATGAGTGAGCGGGTGACGTCCGTACCCAGATTAATCTTGACACCCAGCTTGGTAACCTGGATTTTAAGGTAACGAATCAGACTGAGGAGATCTTCCCTTTCGAATCCCTTTACGAGGGCGGTAAGAGGTAGTGAACCCCCTAACGTTTTTTCCTTTTCGTAAAGCATGACGTCGTGGCCCCTCAATGCCGCCACCCTCGCAGTCTCCATCCCTGCAGGACCACCGCCCACTACCATAACCCGTTTTTTCCGCTTCGCTGCCTTGATCGCATAGTCCCGCTCTCTCCCCAAGGCGGCGTTGATCTGGCAATGCACCGGCTGCGCATGCTCACCTAAGTCAAAACACGTGAGACAGGACGTACAAGGTGCAATGTCCTCCAATCTTCCTGCAGCAAGCTTATTGGGAAGCTCAGGATCTGCCAGCAGTGGTCTGTTAAGGCTGATGAAGTCCACCATGCCGCTCCGTATTGCCTTCTCCCCAACGTCAGGGGTGAGTCTGCCTGCGACAATGACGGGGATCGACACCACCTTCTTGATGCCGGCAGCAAGAGGCATGCTGGCCCCTACCCCATGATGACTTCTATCAATGTCTGCTCCCATGATCTTCGGCGGTTCGGGATAGAAATATATCTCGGGGAAATGGGTGCTGTCGCGGCGTTTATCATCCTCGATTCTCATATAAAATTCGGCTCGTACCTCAATGGCATCTGCACCAGCCTCTTCCAGTAATCGGGCAAACCCCTTACTCTCCTCCAAGGTTATGCCCTGCTGGAGCCCAACTTCAGCACCATTAATAAGGGCAATAATCGCGAAGTCCCGCCCATTGCGTCTCTTAATATCCTGTATGATCTCAACAACGATTCTGGCCCTGCTCTCCAGGCTCCCGCAACCGTAAGCGTCCTGACGTCTGTTCCAGGCACGGGACAAGAAACTATTGAGCAGGTGATTGGTAGCTCCATTGAGTTCTATGCCGTCGAATCCTGCCTTTTTAATCCTTGCAGCCGCTTTGCCGAACGTCTCTACAGTATTCTGAATCTCCGGGATGGTCAGTTCCCGTGCGACTTCAAAAAACGGCCGTGGTGATTCGTTTTTGGGAATGGAAGAAGCAGCTACTCCACTCGGTGCCTTAAAAAACAAGGGACTCATAGGCCCTACATGAAATATCTGAGCAAATGCCGGGCAGCCATGGTTATGAATGGCAACAGCCAATTTGCTAAAACCGGGGATATATTCATCACGGGTAATACGAAACCCTGGAACATCAGCATCAATGAGAGGGGCGGTTGCCGCGACAAGTAATCCCACACCTCCTTTGGACAATGCTTCGTAGCAGGCTATATTTGTGTCATTCATATGACCGCCGTCTGCTTTGGTATCGTAGAATAGCCCTGTCCCGTTCTTTATAATGCGATTTCTGGTGTGCACCTGTCCTATGTAAGCAGGTTCCATGAGCCTCCGAAATTTTTTACTAATCATGAAAATTCCTCCCTTTGATTAAAACACTATAAATTATCCTCTTTGCCCTACTAAATATTTGCGCTGTATCAGAAAATCAAGGCATATACTCAATTTTCCCCATCATAGAACAGACCAAGCTTCATCCTAACAAGACTTAAATAGTGCGTGCAATGCGCGAGCCGGCAGCAATGGCATCTACTATCAAATGAGGTTCCTTACAGTCTCCAATCGCATAGACCTCCGGGGCGATACCATCGAGCTCGTTGAGAAGCTCGGTGTCCGGCAACAAGGGGAGTGCCGTCACTATGGTATCGGCCTTAATGGTCTGTTTCTCTCCCTTCTTAGTCGTGATGGTCAGCCCTGCATCGGTTATCTCCTCATACTGAACACCGCTCAACATGGCTACCCCCTTTTTATCCAACCAATCAAGCAGGTGAGGCTTAACAAGTGCCCCCAACAACCCTTCCCCGATTTCCTGAGCAGTGTCAACTATCGTTACATTCCTGCCTCGTTTAACCAGGAACTCGGCTGTTTGGCAGCCCTGTATATTACCTCCCATAATAACAACCGTCTTACCGATGGGCATCCAGAAGTTCGTAAGCCACCGGAGCATCCTGGGGCTCAAGAACCTCAAAAAACCCTTAAGCCTTTGGTGCAGAGCACCACTCGTAACCACGTTGCGCCTGTCGATCCCGGCTATCCCGGGAATGCTATGTACCCCTCCGGTAGCGACGACCAGCACATCCGGTTTAATCTCCTCGACCACCGCCCGATTGGCCTCCTTGCCAAGCCTTAGATCTATACCCAGCTTGGCAAGCTGGACTCCATAGTAGCTAACCAGGCCCAGGAAGTCTTCCCGGCCAAACCCCTTTACCAGGGCCGCCAGCACCATTGAACCTCCTAATCGGCGCTCTTTCTCATAGAGTATTACTTCATGCCCCCTCAAGGCGGCTACCACGGCCGTTTCCATCCCCGCCGGTCCACTGCCGACCACCATAACCCTTTTCCTCTTCTTGGCCGGCCTAATTTCATATACCTTTTCTTTTCCCACAGCCGCATTCACCTGGCAGAGCGGAGGGTTGCCTTGCTCATTATTATCAAAACAGGTGGTACAGCCGGTGCAGGAACGTATGTCTTCCGGTCTTCCTTCAGCAAGTTTGTTGGGAAGCTCTGGGTCTGCTATCAGGCGTCTGTTGAAAGTAACGAAGTCCACCACGCCACGGCGCAGTAGTTTCTCGCCGATTTCAGGATCGAGCCTGCCCACGGCAATGACCGGTACAGTGACCACTTTTTTGACAGCGGCGGCTGGAGGTACCCCGCCTCCCGCCCCATGACGGCTTGCATCAACATATCGTATCTCCGGATACGGATTTTCCGGGTAAAAAGCTATATCAGGAAACTGGGTATCATCACGGAGGCTCGGGTCTTTGGGCCTGCTATAAAACTCGACCCTTACATGAATAGCATCGGCACCAGCAGCTTGCAGTATTTGAGCTATCCCCTGGCACTCCTCAGGAGTTATGCCATTATCCAATCCAGGCTCAGCCCCATTAATAAGGGCGATGATGGCGAAATCCTTGCCGTTGAGTCTTCTTACTTCCTTAATGATATCAACAACAATTTTAGCACGGCTCTCCAGGCTGCCGACACCATAAGCGTCCTGGCGTTTGTTCCAGGCACGAGATAAAAAACTGTTCAGCAAGTGGTTACAGGCGGCATTCAACTCTATACCTTGAAATCCGGCCCTCTTAGCCCTCTCCACCTGGTCGCCGAATGCCTCTACAATCCCCTCAATCTCAGCAATGGTTAACTCCTTGGGGATTGTTAAATGGGGGATGGGAAGCTCACTTTTACTTAATGATGAAGCAGCTACCGCCTGCGCTCCCAAACCCGTTAGATGCGGTGGAAACATCGGACCTAAATGAAACGTTTGTAAGAATGCGGGACAATCATGTTTTCGGATGGCCTCGGCCAGCCTGGTCATGTCGGGGAGATACTTATCATCGCTCATATGGTATCCCCTGCCCGGCGGAACACCAAGAGGGGCCGCTCCTACGGTTACGATCCCGGCCCCTCCTTTGGCCAAAACCTCATAATGATCAATGATCCCCTGCTGAATATGCCCATCTTCCCACGGATAAAAGCCCGGTGTTGAGCCTGTCTTGAGTAAACGGTTTTTGGTACGCACCGAACCTATATACCCTGGCTCCATCAACCTTCGCAATATCCTCTTCCCAAACATAGTAATACCTCCTACTAAATGACGTTTCTGGCAACTTCCTGCGTAATGGGTATAGGCAGTCTGGCGATGGACTATGGCTTTCCGTTTACCCCGAGGACCGAGGATCCCCTTTTACGGCTACGTGTGAGCTAAGCAGTTGCTTAGCTCACACGTTTCTCATCTACGATTCCCTTCCCAAGGGGGGTGCTGAACTACAATACCATCAGAGTAATTAATCTCCTCAAAGCGTGCTGTTATATGCAGCACGCTGTGAGAAGATGGAACAAGCTTAATCTATATTCCTATTTCTTGTGCTTTTTTATGAGCTTCAAGGCCTTCTTATATACAGCTTTGCCCGGCCGTCCCTTGGCCTCTGCGTCTTGGATCCACTTGTCGTGGATGGGCCCTTTCACCAGGTCATACCACACCTTTATCTGCTCAGGGGTAAGATAGGTGAACTTGTGACCCCATCCTTCAGCATCCTGCTTTGACTTCACTTGATCGGCATTATCCATCTCTTTAAACTTATTGTACCAAATGGAACCTGAATCCATGATGAGTTTCTTAAGATCAGGGGGGAGCTTGTTAAGTTTTTTCGTATTCATGATAACAAACATCGGGGTCATGTTAATACCACCATCGCCGAATATGGTGTGGTAGTTCAGAAGCTCCAACGCCCCGAAGACATTGAGGACCGGCATATGATTCATAATGCCGCCGATCAATCCTGTGTTCAAAGCCGGGGCCATCTCCATGATGTCTATTTGTACCGGCGTGGCGCCTGCTGCCTGCGCTGCTGCAACCGTCATGGTCTCCGCGCCCATGATCTTCATACCCCTAATGTCGGCAGGAACCACGACTTCTTTTTTAACTGTGTGTATGTGGGTAGGCGGCATCATCATAAACGAGATGATGGTTACCCCCTCCCACTCTGCCTGCATCTCTTTAGAGTAATCCAGGAGCTCCAAGTAGAGCTTGCCTGCCTCATGCTGTTGAGGCCAACCCATAAAGGGCAGCGACATGATCAGGTTCAGGATGAAACCATCACGGCTGTCGATAACGTAGTGACCTATATCGACAACACCACTTTGCACACCTCTATATACTTCCTCACCCGATAATAACGCCGCGCCGGAATAGACGGTCAACTCGAGCCTGCCGCCGCTCATCTTATTAACCTGCTCTGCCCAGTAAATGATAGACTGACCCGGACCGGTAAATGGCGGATTGTGGTCGTTCACAATCAGTTTTATTGCCTTATCCGCGGCAAAGGCAGGCACGGCAACCAGCATGGCCAGCATGAGTATCAAGCACATGCCAATAATTAGTCTGCTTTTCTTCATCGTAAAGGCTCCTTATTATTCTATAGTGTTAATATTACTCTATCTTGATCCCACCTCATCGCAGACCTTACATGTGTAATGTCTGGCAAATCATCACCTCCTTCAGACACCATATGTAACGGTTTTGACATACCATAATACTGCTCTATTGTCATCTTTGTTTTTAACCCCGCCAAGCGCGAAAGCCGTCTCCCTGTGCGAGGCGGCTACGTGCGAGCTAAGCAGTTGCTTAGCCCGCACGTTTCTCATCTACGACTACATCGTGTTGGGCAAGAACAGGGCAATCTGCGGGAAAATCGCCAGGATAATGATACAAATGATTATTGCCACAAGAAATGGTACCGCACCTCGGAATATCCTAACAAGGGGGATACCCGTCACGCCACTGAGGATAAAGGCATCCATCCCCACGGGCGGGGTAACCA
>CAYWLI010000011.1:0-1811 GCA_964459135.1 uncultured Thermodesulfobacteriota bacterium
AACCCCAACCGCGGCCTCGACCTCTTCCCCAGCCACGGCCTCCTCCACCGCCCCAAGCGCGGCCATAGGAATTGGCATAACCAGGGGCGGAATACCCGGCGCAGTAACCTGCCGCCCTGCCGGTCATGGGACCGAGTCCTGCAGGACCTGTTCCATCTCCTCTCGGCATTGCGAACACCTCCTTTCATCTAAAATGGAAACTCTTGAAGATATCTCCATCTGCTCTTTTCCTCTGGGAGGGTATGAACCCAGCCCTTCTTGGAAGTTTATACTGTTATCGACTATCTTCATCGGGAAATAAACTTGCTAAAGATTACACTACTTTTCTCTTTGCACCGCATCTTATCTCCTTGTTTTCAGGTTTTCAATCCTTGCCAAGATATCATCCACTTTTTGGAATAGCCCTCGTACCTCTTTTCTTAAGACTTTCGGGGAGGGGGCAACGCCTGGTTTAGAATAGAAGACAGGTTGAAATCCATAACCGTAGGCTGGTACTTTTACCCCGATTATTTCGCTTAGTTTGTAACCTAACCACGGATTCTGCCTGCAACCAAAAGGTGATGCTTTTTTCTCTGCCACTGCCTTCGCAAATTGTCCGCAATTATCATACCCACATAGGCCACAATTACGTTTCGGTAACGATTCATATATTTTCTTTATGTTCTCCTTACGAGCGATTGCCACCCTTGCCTTCCTCTCCCTATTTAAATGTGTCCCTTTGTATCGGGGGGAAACTGTTTGAGAATGTCCTCAGCCTTTGACCGAATCATATCCTCAGGAACTGCGCCGAGGATGTGGTCAACCTTTTCACCATCAACGAAAAACATCTGCATAGGTATGCTCCTAATCTGATATTCCATAGCCGTTTGAGGATTCTCATCCACATTTATTTTACAAAACTTAAAGCTACCCTCGTATTCCTCTGAAAGTTTATCATATATCGGTGAAACCATCATACAGGGACCACACCAGGGTGCCCAGAAATCAACCTCTGTGGGAAGGTCTGATTTTATGACCTCCTCCTCAAAATTTTTATCCGTGACTTCTATTACCTTACTCATATCATCTCCTTTCCGACAATTTTCTTCCTAGAAGGGCCTTTGCTTCCTTCCGGATAGTTTTGTAGACCGCCTCTTCCAGTTCTTTCGAAGGTAACTCTTTCGCCTTCTTGAGACCAAGTTCCGAGGTGAGCTCGATGTAACGATCTACTGACATTCCCTCTCTCTCAATAAGCTTGGCGCCACATCGCACACCACATGCATCGATCAAGATCCGTTTCTCCGATTTCATGATTTCATTGAGTTTCCTTGGCACTATTGCAGCTGGAAGGCACCCGATCTTCACTTCACCTGGGTTCTCCTCCCACAGCCTGATGCAGGATTTCGATGCCGCGACACCTGTTGCGCATCCTCCATAGCAGGTAAAAACGAGAAGTTTGTAAGGCATGATATTATATTCTTACTTTTATCTTTCGTTAACGGCCATATTCAGCAATGCAAAACTTCAAGGATTTGTGATGCCTACTATTTTTTTTCAATGATCCGTAAGTTTCATGACGATTGCATCCAGACCTGTTCCGAATTAGCCTTCTAGTCTTTGCCAAGGAGAGTCACCTTCCTAAAACCAGGCACCACTTTTTTGAGTTGATCTTCAAGCACCTCAAGTATTATATCTTTAGTTATTTGTGTTCTGTCCACGTGGCAGGCAGAGGGATTCGATAACGGCCTATAATACTCCACGGTTATTATTCCCTGGCTGATATCCACGAACCGAATATCAGCCCCGCCGAGGCTTGGCCTTGTCTTGGCCAA
>CAYWLI010000011.1:1911-24939 GCA_964459135.1 uncultured Thermodesulfobacteriota bacterium
CTTCTTCCATGATGGCCCGACTTCTGCCTTCAACCTTTACGCGTGATGAAAATAATCACTCTAGCCAAGCATTGCCAGATACTCATCTACCACATCTATTATCCAGATGGCTTGTATCATGGTTTAACGCAACCTTCTCATGTAGAACTTTTTTCTCTGATATTCCACTTCTAAGAGACTGTCATCGTTTATTAGCTTTTCGACAACTCCCCAGCCGGAATCAGCCTTCTTCAGGAGTTCTATAACGGCTTCTTCCCTCATGGGATGCACTGAGGTAATGCTCAGCAGATCATTTTCAATATTACCAGTAAAGGCAAAGGCGTTTCCTTCATAGCCGATCAAATATTCTACGCTGCTTACTCTCTTACTGAAGATCTGGTATGCTCTATTAAGGGCGAGCTCGCTCGCGGCGGTTATCGTCCTTGTTGCCGGCGGCCTTATCGGTATTGCCAGGTAAGCTTTTGTTGGTTTTAACTGTGCCAGAAAACTGGCTATTCTCTCAATTTCCCCATCGTTATCGTTAATATCTTGAATAAGCATGCTCTCGGTGGTTAGTTCACCCTTAAAAGTATTAGCGAACCTGAACATTCCGTCTAAGATTACTGAAAGGTTCAATGATCTTTGTGGCCTATCAATTGTGCGCCATATTTCTTTGTTTACCGTATCTACCTTGAGCGATACCCAGTCAGCCTTTTGTAAGGCTTGCCTCACATCCTCGTGCCAGATGAGAGAAGCATTGGTAATAACAGCAATTTTTATACCTAAAGATTTTAGAGACTCGATCTCTTTACCGAGATTGGCATCGAGAGTGGGCTCACCGTCAGAGACAAAGGTCAGATAGTCTATCGGTTCACCTTTTTCTCTAACCTGTTTGACTTTCTCCTCGGCAGTTTGAACTATTTCTTCTGGATCATAGAAAGTTTGTCGTTCAACTTGCATGTTTATAGTGTTTCCCAATTGACAGTAAACGCACGAATAGCTGCATATCTTAGGAGGAATGTTATTTATTCCCAGGCTATGCCCCAATCGCCTGGATGGAACGGGGCCATAGACAATAGAATTTACCACTATCGTGACTCCATATGCTTCATTCTTGCCACTGTTCTCGGCGGCACCGCCATCCCCGCTGACGTTTGCAACCCCATGACCTCCGGCGGCTAAAAGTCCTGAAACTAGGATCTAGTCCAGCGAACGTTTGCATTATCTCTTTTATCCAGTCGAGGTCTCTGCTATCTGTAAAGGTATCCTCGAAGATGTCTTCAACCACTGTTGTTTTCTGACTGTAGCCTGTCCAGTCTATCAAGTGGTCGTAGTGCCGCCTCTTTTGCTCATTGCCGAGCACCTCATAGGCCTCATTGATCTTCTTAAATTTCTCCTCAGCATCCTTCGGATTACCGGGGTTGTGATCAGGATGATAGCGTAAGGCCAGATGGCGGAAGGCCTTCCTGATATCCTCAGTTCCGGCATCTTTTCTTACTCCGAGTATCTGATAGTAATCTTTCCGGTTCATCCGTATCTCTTTTTCAAGACATTCTGGAGGCCCTTGATTTCTCTAAACTCCTCTCCCTAGTGTTTTCGGTAAGCCTTTTTCCACGTCTCTTTTTTCATCGTCAGGTAGTTTCTTATCGCTTCTTTCAGTGTATCCGCCGCCAGAAGGGCACAGTGTTGGCTTTCCTCTGGGAGTCCGCCCAAGGCATTCAGAACATCCTGCTGACTAATCTTTTGGGACTCGGTGATTTCCCCCCCCTTTGCCATCTCGGTAACCATGCTACCTGAGGCAATGCTGGTTCCACAGCCGTCAGTCAAGAAGGTGACGTCGGTAAGGTTACCGTTCTTTGCCCTGAGCCACATCTCCATGGTATCGCCACAAGGACCAGTCACCCTGGCAAAGCCATCAGCATCTTCCATGTCTCCTAAGTTTCTTGGATTCATAGCATGGTCGATGACGGTCTCAGAATATATTTTTCTCATCTGGGCCTTGATGAGTTCTTGAAATTGCTCCCATGCTGAAGTCATTGCGTTCCTCATAGTTTGGCCGCCTTGATATAACCACCACTATCCTCCTCTTGCTGCTAGTGGCTCAAGCGGTGAGCTTTCTTATTTCTTTTTCTTTTCCATTTCCTCGATGCGACGTTGAATTTCAGCTAGTTGTTGCGCAAGCATCTGTGATTGGTTTTTGAGCGCCTCAAGTTCCTGCTCCGGGCTCGTCGGCTGCGGCGTTGGGCTAGCTGGTGGCACCATTCCAGATCCTGTGCCTCCATCTATTCCTATGCCTTGGCCCATACCGCGGCCCATGCCTCTGCCCATACCACGACCCATTCCCATGCCCCTGCCCATACCGCGGCCCATACCCATGCCACCACCCATACCTCCACCATAGTTCATGCCGGCGTGAGCATCTACAGTGGGTTGTGAAGTGGCCTGAAAGCGCCCTGACTTGTAGGACTGGATGGCGTCCTGCACCTTCCCTGAAACCCCGGTTATCACGTGAATTCCGGCAGCTGATAGCACCTGATAGGCATTAGGGCCGCAGTTACCGGTGAGCACTGCGTTGACACCTTTGTCAGCAATCATCTGGCCGGTGGCGATTCCTGCCCCCCCAGCAGCCATGGCGTTGGAGTTCTCCACGGCCTCAAATTCCATTGTGTCTGGGTCAACGATAATGAAGTACTGACATCGGCCAAAGCGAGGATCTACCTCAACATCCAGAGTTGGACCTGTGGCTGAAATAGCAATCCTCATAATTCACTCCTTGTAGCTCTTAATCCCCCTCAGCAATCTTGGCTTAAATCTCGGTTTCCAATTGTTTAATCATGGCCTCTATCCGCTCCAGTTGTCCTGTCAATGTCTGGGCCTGATTCTTCAGAAAATCAAGCTCCTGCTTGCGTGTCATCTGGGAAGCAAATGGTACTGCGCCTGCAGTACCCTGCCTCGTTCCATAGTAAGGCGTACTCCCGGGTACGCCGTATGTGGGGGGATAATCCCCTTTTTCCGCATATGTCGGCGAATCAGGTGATAATGGAACAACACAAAATCCTCTGCCGCCCCCTGTTATTGGACCGAGCCCCCGAGGGCCGCTACCATCGAATCCTGGCATAACTTGCCTCCTTTACCGTGCCAATGAGGAATGTTGGTTACCCATCATCGACCACGGTGATGATACTACTCTTCCGTCTCCATCTCGCGCATCCTGGCCTCAATCTGCTCCAGCTGCCCCTTGATGGCCTCAGCTTGACCTCTGAGGAAATCAAGCTCCTCTTCCTTTGTCATTTGTGGGGCAAATGGTGCTTCGCCAGGAATAACCGGTGTTTCTCCATAATAGGGATACGGGGTCTGCTGATATGGCCAGGCAGTAGGGGCCTCGGCACCACTGAGGAAATAGCCACATCTTGGAAGCCCTCCTCTCCCTATACCCACGTAAGGCCAGGGAGGAGAACTGCCACGGAAGCCAAACCCCATACCCCCTCTAAAACCGCGTCCCATACCTCTCCCTCTACCAAATCCATTAGGCATATTTACCTCCTATTGTTAAGCTTTTCCAGCCTCTTCCTGATGCTTTCCACGTTGCTTTCAAACATCCGTACTTGGTTAGTTATTTTGTATCCCCGTTGGTTACCTACGGCCCGGCGTAAGGGGTTACTCCTCAGAATCCAGGCCATCCTCAACTCCAAGGGCTCCACTTATCCATACCATGGCCCCAATCATTCAGCCATGTAACGCGTCAATAGGGTGAATAGCCATAGTAGGGATAGTATCCATACTGACCCCGGCGGAGTCCACGGCCACGACCCCCACCCCATAATCTCCAGCTACGACCCCAGAATCCGCGACCTCTGCCCCGCCAGCCTCTCCCTCTGCCTCCCCATCCAGGGATCCAGGGGTTGGCATAGCCGGGCACGGGGTAACCGGCGCAGTAACCTGCTGCCCTGCCAGTCATGGGGCCGAGTCCCATTGGACCTGTTCTATCTCCCCACGGCATAATAAGTACCCCCTTTCATGTTACACGTGAAGACCTCGAAAGCGTCTCCTCCTCCTGGGAGGACAGGGGCCCATTCCGTCCTGAAGCCCCTTTCTAAGGTAAAACGCCAGAACTTCATCCACATCTCCCATTATCCCCCAGATGACTTCTATGTTGTGCACCCTCAACATCTCCTGAAGATGCCAGTTTACCCCCCCGGCAATAACCTTAGTTACTCCTTGAGAAGCCAGGAAATCCGGGATTTCCATCGGGTGGAGGAGGGAGATATCTACCTTGTCTCTCCCCATCTCCCTTTTTCCCAGCAACTCAACTATGCATACCTCTTTTGCAAGGGGAAGTCTCGGTGCAATACGATCTCCGTTTATAGGGATGGCGACTTTCATCTTGTGAAAGTACAGCATTTTTTGTGCCATTTATTGCCTTCTGTAACCATTTGATTTTATTAAGAATTATTTAACAGGAGAAAAGAAGAGATTTACTTTGTTGCAAACTGCAACATGTGATTCTTTATATATTTGAAATTTATGAATTTATTAAAATGCGAGGTTTTGTGCACAAGTATTGCAATGTGCAACTACAGGATACTCATTCTTCTTAGCTTACGCCATAACGTGGTCCGGTGTATCCCCAATTCCTTCGCAGCCCTGGTCAGGTTGGTGCCGCATTTTTGGAAGGTATGAATGATGTGTTCCTCCTCCAGTTTCCGAATGGATTTCTTCTCTTCCGCTGGGGGCTTCTGATCATAGAGGTAGCGTGGGAGATGTTCTTGTTGTATATGTGCTCCCTTGCAGAGGATAAAGGTGTGTTCAATAATATTCTCCAGTTCCCTGATGTTACCAGGATAGGGGTAGTGCATGAGGATGGTTAAGACCTCTTCTGAGACACCGTGGATCTCCTTTCCAGTCTTTTTGTTGAACGTTGCGATAAAATGTTCGATGAGAAGAGGGATGTCCATACTGCGTTCTTTCAGAGTGGGTAGATCTATCTTTACCACATTGAGCCTGTAGTAGAGATCATTCCTAAACTGATTCAGTTGAACGAGCTTTTGGAGGTCCTTATTGGTGGCAGCTACGACCCGAACGTCGGCCTTGAGCGTTGCGGTTCCGCCCAGAGGTTCAAATTCTTTGCCCTCCAGTACCCGTAAAAGTTTTGCCTGAATTCCAGGGGTGATATCCCCGATCTCGTCCAAAAAGATGGTTCCCCTCTCGGCCAGCTGAAACCTGCCTGGTTTATCGCGCGTGGCGTCGGTAAAGGCACCCTTGCAATACCCGAAGAGTTCTGATTCGAGAAGGCTTTCAGGGAGGGCACCGCAGTTTACCTTCACGAGGGGTCCCTCACCCCGAGGGCTGAGGTTGTGGATGGCCTGGGCGAAGAGTTCTTTGCCCGTACCGCTCTCACCCTGAATCAGGACGGTGGCCTCGCTACGCGCGATATCAGGGAGGATGCGGAAGATGTTTAGCATAGCAGGATGTTTGCTGATGATGTCTTGAAAGGAGTACTTCTCGTGAATCTCCTTGTCCAGCTCCTTGATCAATGAGAGATCACGAAAGGTCTCGACGCCCCCTATGATCTTTTCTTTATTGTCTTTTAATACAGCGGTGCTGATGCTCACGGGAACTTCTTGGTTAGCTTTATCGAGGATGTTCAGTTCCTTGTTGATGATGTTGTGTCCCGTCTCCATCGTCTCGCGCAGGGCACACTGCTCCAGGCAGACATTGGTGCGGAATATCTCATAACAATATTGGCCAATGGCCTCTTCTTTGGAGAAACCCGTGATCCGCTCAGCCGATTTATTGAAGGAGGTGATACGCCACTCATCGTCCACGGTGAAGACCCCGTCGGCGATACTGTCAAGTATGGTGCCAAGAGAGTTGCTTTCTCCATTCATGGATGCAGTTACCTCATGTTTTCCCCTCGATATATTTCTCAACAGCTGTAACGGCGAGGGCGCCATCGCCTACAGCGGTGGAGATCTGTCTCAAGCCCTTTTGTCTTACATCGCCGGCTGCGAATATACCGGCCACAGAGGTAGCACAGTCGTGGTCGGTGATGATATAGCCATGGTCGTCCAGTTCGACTACACCGCGAACAAAGTCAGTGTTCGGGCTCTGCCCGACGGCGATGAAGACCCCGCTGACGGCCAACTGCCTTTCCGTAGCATCCTTGACGTTCTCCAGACGAAGGGTTTTTTCCATACCCTCTCCCTTGATTTCCTTGGGCACGGCATTCCAGATAATTTCAATGGTAGCATTGTGCATGGCTCTATCCTGGAGAACCTTTTGAGCCCTCAACTGATCACGGCGGTGTATCACGAATACCTTGCGAGCGAGCCTACTGAGGTAGAGGGCATCTTCGAGCGCGGTGTCCCCTCCACCTACAACGGCAACATCTTGGTCTTTAAAGAAGGCACCATCACAGGTGGCGCAATAGGAGACCCCTTTGCCGGTGAATTCCTCCTCACCGGGGATCCCCAATTTATTCGCCTGGGCCCCGCTGGCGATGATGAGGGCTGAGGCTGAGAATTTCTTTTCACCAGCCGTGATCACCTTTTTCTCCCCCTCCAATGCCACCTTGTCCACTTTGGTGAACTGTTGAATCTCCAGGCCGAACTTGGTCGCCTGTTGCACAAACCGTTCGATCAGCTCTCTCCCCGAGATACCGTCGGGGAAGCCTGGATAGTTCTCAATCCTCTCGGTCATATAGGCTTGTCCGCTGGGGATCATGGCCTCCAGAAGGACGGTCTTGAGATGAGCACGGGAGGCGTAGAGTCCCGCTGTCAAGCCTGCTGGTCCTCCTCCGATGATGATCACGTGTTGATCATCCATAATGGATTATCCTCCTCATTTTTTGTTATCTTTAATTCTTGAACCTTGCCGAAAGCTTGTCAAAGGTCTCTTTATACTATATAACCATTTTTTATACCTCTCTTCAAGGGCGATTATCTGTGGCCCCGGGGCACGCTTGACAAGAAGTGTCTATGGGATAGAATAAAGAGCGGCATTTCGCAAGGGAAGGAGAGGGTGATGTTTCAGAAAAAGATCGTCAATGATCTCAAAAAAATAGTAGGGAAATCCAATGTCCTCACTGAGAAGGAAGATCTCGCCACCTATGCGTATGATGGGACAGCCACTCAGTTCCAGGAGCCTGATGTGGTGGTCTTTCCAACTTCGGCCCAAGAGATATCGGAAATACTGAAGCTGGCCAACGACGAACGGGTACCCGTTACCCCTCGGGGGGCAGGGACCAACGTTAGTGGTGGTTCGATCCCGATCAAGGGTGGTATTGTTCTCTGCACCACTAAGATGAATCAAATCCTGGAGATAAACAAGGCCAACCTCCTTGCTATTGTAGAGCCGGGTGTTGTCCTACAGGATTTTAACCTTACCTTGGCCCAAGAGGGCCTGTTCTTTCCGCCTGATCCGCAGAGCTTTCTTGGATGTACAATGGGCGGTGTGGTCTCGGAGAACGCAGGTGGTCCCTATTGTGTTAAGTATGGGGTGACCAAGCAGTATGTGCTCGGTTTAGAGGTGGTTCTCGCGGATGGCCATATTATGAAAATTGGGGGTTTGACCCCCAAAAATAGGACTGGTTATGAACTTTGCATGCTCTTTACTGGTGCTGAGGGAACCTTGGGGGTGATAAGCAAGATAACTGTGCGCCTGCTGCCAATGCCCCCAGCCACCAAGTCAATGATGGCTGTTTTTGATAAGGCGGATGTAGCCGTTGAGGCGATATCGCATATACTGGCGAGCGGTGTGGTACCATCAAAGATTGAGTTTGTTGATAATTTCGTTATTAGACGGATTGAAGAGACTACGCCGATGGGTCTGCCCCTTGAGGCCAAAGTTTTGCTTTTGTTGCAGGCTGATGGTTCACCAGCGGCTGTGGAAGCAGATACTCAGCAAATTCTCGATATCCTCAAAAAAAATGGGGCGCAAGAGGCCCGGGCGGCCAAGGACGATGCCGAGGCAGCTATGTTCTGGAAGGCACGGAGCGCAGGCTTTGCCGCCGTTTTTGGGGCTGCTCATACGGTTTTAGCTGAGGATGTGGCTGTCCCCAGGGATAAGCTTCCTGAGTTTGTAAGAAGATTGGATGAGATATCTGAGAAATCGGGTTTCTTTATCCAGTACATCGGCCATGCTGGAGATGGTAATCTCCACCCATCTATATTTACTGATATCAGGAATAAAGAGGAATTTGCCAGGGCAGAAGAGACCATGGCTGAAATATTTGAAGCGGCCATGAAACTAGGTGGGGTGCTTTCCGGTGAGCATGGTATCGGCCTTGAAAAACAGAGATTTCTGAAAAAGGCCATGGATCCCCGGGCCATTGACATCATGAAAGGCATTAAAAAGATCCTGGATCCTCATAACATTCTCAATCCGGGCAAGATATGGGAATAAAATGAGGTTTTTTCTTGGGTCTGTGTTGAGACAAAAAACACAGTGATCAAAAACGAGAGAGCAGGAGGTGTCCGCTATGACCATTAGTAAATGGATGCATGTTGGAACCATTCTGAAGATGAATGCCATCAATTATCCAGACAAACTCGGATGCCAAGATAAAAGCAAGACGTTCACGTTCAAGGAGTGGAATGCGAGGACATGCCGGCTCGCCAATGCATTGGCAAAGTTGGGGGTGGGACACCAGGACCGCTTTGCCATCCTTGCTTATAACCGGGTCGAGTGGCTGGAGATTTATGGATCTTGTGCCAAAGGTGGTCAGGTTATGGTCCCGATCATGTTCCGTCTCGCACCTCCTGAGATCGAATATATCGTTAATCACTCCGGCAGTAAGGCGTTCATTGTGGAAGAATCTTTTATTGACGCCATTAACGGCATGCGCGACAAACTCCCTATTTCCAAAGAGAACTACATCTATCTCGGAGAGGGGAAAGCCCCTGATGGCTATGTCCATTACGAAGATTTCTTGGCAGATGCCTCTCCCGAAGAGCCCGATATTATGGTCGATGCCGCAGATATGTGGACCATTATGTATACATCCGGTACGACGGGCAAGCCCAAGGGGGTGGTCAAGACCCACGAGTCTGTTTTTGGACAATATTATAACAGCAATGTCAGCATGGGGGTTCTACCAACGGATAAGGTGTTGTTGGTCATGCCGATGTGCCACATCAATTCTGTCTATTATTCCTACGCCTATACCCTCGTGAGCGCGCCTGTCATGGTCTATAACATGGTCAGTTTTGATCCGGAGGACATGTTGCGGACGCTCTCTGAGTATAAGATTACCTATACATCGCTGGTACCGACACACTACATTATGATGTTGGCCCTGCCTGATGAGGTAAAGAAAAAGTATGATGTAAGCAGCATCCGACAATTGCTTATCTCTTCCGCACCGGCCAGGAAAGACCTCAAAGCGGCTATCATGGACCATTTTAACAATGCCGAGCTTTGGGAGGCCTATGGATCGACTGAGTCTGGTCTGGTTACGTTGTTGCGTCCGGAGGATCAATTCAAGAAACTCGGTTCCATCGGGAAGGAGGTCTTTGGGACCGACCGTATTAAGATTCTTGACGAAGAGGGCAATGCAGTGCCCGATGGGGAGGTAGGTGAACTCTATTCCAGGACTCCATCTATCTTCAAGGAATACTGGAAGGACCCTGAGAAGACCACGGAGGTCTTCCAGGGGGAGTGGTTTTCTGCCGGCGACATGTGCAAAAGAGATGAAGATGGCTATTACTATCTGGTTGACCGGAAGGCCAACATGATTATCACTGGTGGGGAGAATGTGTATCCCTCGGAGGTGGAAAACTGCGTGGGGATGCATGAAGCGGTCAAGGACGTTGCCGTAATCGGGGTCCCTGATGCAAAATGGGGTGAGTCGGTCAAGGCAGTAGTGGTCTTGCATGAAAAATATCAGGCAAGTGATGCACTCGGCAAGGAGATCATGGAGTTCTGCAAAGGGAAGATCGCTGGCTACAAACGCCCTAAGACCGTGGACTTTATCAAGGACGATGACATGCCGCGCACCGGTACCGGCAAGATACTGCATCGAATCTTGCGGGAGCGGTATGGCACATGGAGTGATGGGGCATAAGAAGGACGGAAGCCGAGAGAGGTTTTACCGTGGCCCTGTCCTGACTTGAGGAGAGGGCCTTTTTTTCAAGCACGGCCATACCATTTTGAGGATACATCGGGAATGATCTGGACGTTCATGAGTATGAGAGCGATGCATTGCTAGCACTCAGGCCATTGACCATTTCACGTTCATGGGATATAAGCATACGTGATTGAGAGGATACAATAAACAACATATGGAAGGGGAGGTATGCTGTAATGCCCACAAACCAGGATATCTATTGGAATCCTATTCTAGAGACCCTACCGCAAGAAAAACTCCACGCCCTACAACTAAAAAAATTCAAACGTATCGTGTCATGGGCCTATGAAAATTCTCCTTTTTACAAAAAGCTCTATAAGAATGCGGGGCTAGAACCAGGGGACATCAAGAAATATGAAGACATTCAGAAGGTGCCAAAGATCGAGAAGGATATGATGAGAGAGGTTCAACAGCACAAGCCGTTCCCCTATGGGGATATGCTTGCTGTCCCCCTCGAAGAGGTGACCGTTTTCAGACAGACCAGCGGCACTACCGGAACCCCTGTCTATCAGGCCGACACTTGGCAGGATTGGGAATGGTGGGCCGAGTGCTGGTGTTACATCCTCTATTCCCAGGGTTATCGTGATTCCGATAGGATTTTTTTGCCGTTTGGTTATAATATCTTTGTTGCCTTTTGGGCCGGACACTATGCAGCAGAAAAGCTTGGAGCTGAGGTTGTCCCCGGAGGCGTATTGGATACCCAGGCCAGGATCCTCAAGATGCAAGAGCTCAAGTGCACGGCCTTTTTGGCCACACCGACCTATGTCTTGGGAATGGCAGCTGCTGCCAAGAACAAATTAGGGATCGATCCGAAAAAGGATCTCTCTATAAAAAGGATCACCTGCGCCGGTGAGCCGGGGGCGAGTATCCCCACTACAAAGAAGAGAATGGAGGATGCCTGGGGGGCAAAGGTCTATGATCACATCGGCGCCACGGAGATCGGCGCCTGGAGCTATGAGTGCGCTGAGCAGCCGGGCGGTTTGCATGTCAATGAGGCCTTCTTTTTGGTTGAGATTGAAGATGTAGAGACAGGAGAGATCATTACCGAGCCCGGCAAGGACGGAAAGATGATCATCACCGCCTTGGATCGCATGGCTAAACCCTGTATTCGATTTGACTCTAAAGACGTAATCCGCTGGGCTGATTATCAGTGCCAATGTGGGAGAACCTTTCGGATTATTGATGGAGGGGTTGTCGGGCGCGCTGATGACATCACAAAAGTAAAGGGTGTTCTATTAGCCCCCACAGCCATTGAGGAAGTGGTCAGGGATATTCCCGAACTCGGAGATGAGTACGAGGTGGTTGTCAGCAAGAAAGGCGATATTGATGATATCCTCTTGAAGGTTGAGATACGGCCTGGCAAAGAAAAGGAGGAAGAGAACATTCTCTTCCGTTTAAAAGATCAGTTGCGGGTGAAGACCAACCTCGGTTACAAAATAGAGGTTCATCCCTTTGGCTTGTTACCCAGATATGAGGTAAAGGCCAAGAGGTTTAAGGATCAGAGAAAGAAAGGAGGATGACATGGCGGAGGTGGCTCTTAAGAACCTTGACCAGTCGATACAACAAATGCGTCAGATCGCTGAGGAGTTAAAAAGCAAGGGCGGGAGGATTCAAGCCGTCGAGAGAAACGTGGATCGCATCTTAGCCAGTATCAAAATGCTGGAACTGAACATCAGTGACATAAAAGAGTTCTTGTAAGGCTGGATATTAAAAAT
This sequence comes from uncultured Thermodesulfobacteriota bacterium, assembly GCA_964459135.1. Taxonomy (GTDB): domain Bacteria; phylum Desulfobacterota; class B13-G15; order B13-G15; family RBG-16-54-18; genus CAYWLI01. The sequence goes on from CAYWLI010000011.1 coordinate 13,732, forward strand.
TACGCGGTTCGACGTGCATTGTTTCTGTTTTTTACAACTCATATCATTTGCTTCTTTGTTTGCTTACCACCCGTTCTCGACCATTATCGTGCCTGACAATGATTCTATTAAAATCGCTGAATGTATATGGTCCCTATAATACAAGCGGTTAGCTTCGTGTCCAATGCTTACAGGCCCACAGCCCAAGGGATTGCTTTTTGCAAGGGTTTTGTTTATCATCTTTTGAGCTTGCTTTTTTTGATGAGGAGGTCATGCAGAAGGTTTTAATTCTCGGTGCGCAGGGGATGCTCGGGCACGATCTCTTGGAAGTCTTTTCAAAGAAATACACAGTGACCGGTCTGGACATAGAGGATTTCGACATTACCCGTCAAGGGGCCACACGAAAGACCATTAAAGAATTTTCACCCGATGTGGTGATCAATGCTGCCGGATATACAGACGTCGATGGATGCGAAAAGAAGATAAACAAGGCCTTTGCTGTTAACGGCCAGGGGACTAAGAATGTGGCAAAGGGTTGTTGTGACAGCGGCTCAAAATTGATCTACCTTAGCACCGATTATATTTTTGATGGAACAAAAGGAAGCCCATACCGTGAAGATGATCCTCCTAATCCTCTCAGTATATATGGTGAGAGCAAGCTGATGGGGGAACGGTATATTGAAGAGATCTTAGACGATTATCTCATCGTTAGAACCCAATGGCTTTACGGAAAGCATGGTCGCAATTTTGTGGAGACCATCCTTGCCCTGGCTGAAGAGAGGGATCACATTGAAGTGGTGCACGATCAACAGGGTTCCCCTACCTATACGGCGGACCTGAGCAGGGCCATCGCTGCCCTCGTTGCCAAAGACGTGCGGGGTACCTTTCATGTCAGCAACAGCGGTTCTTGTTCATGGTATGACTTCGCCGTGGAGATCTTACGGTTAGCCAATTCAGCGCAGGTGGAGATTATGCCCATCTCCTCAACCGTTCTCAATCGGCCCGCCAAGAGGCCGTACTATTCAATCTTAAATTGTCAGAGACTGGAACGGGAAACGGGTTTCGAGATGAGGTCCTGGCAGATGGCATTACAGGAATACTTCCAGCGCAGGGAGCAATAGATGAAGATCTGTATGATCGGTAGCGGCTATGTAGGGTTGGTAACCGGTACCTGCTTGGCTGAGTTTGGGATGGAGGTCATCTGTGTGGACCAAGACAAGGCCAAGATAGAGAGATTACAGAAGGGCGAAAGCTTTTTTTATGAACCAGGCCTCGATGCTTTGATAGAGAAAAATATGAATGAGGGGCGACTCTCCTTCAGCACCGCTACAAAGAAAGGTGTTCGAAGCAGCACGGTGATCTTTATTGCGGTGGGGACCCCTGCTCATAGTGATGGTTCACCTGATCTCTCCCACGTGGAGATGGTGGCTAAGGAGATCGCTCGCTCTATGGATGAATACAAGATCATTGTCCTCAAGAGCACTGTTCCTGTCGGGACGGGTAAATGGATTAAGGGGCTGATCGGGGAAGCATTGCAGAACGCTGTCCCCTTCGATGTGGTCTCTAATCCCGAATTCCTGCGGGAAGGAGCTGCGGTACAAGACTTTTTCAGGCCCGATCGTGTCGTCATCGGGGCGGAGAGCGAGCGGGGCATCGAGGTAATGAAGGAGATTTACAATGCCCTGTACCTCATCGAGACCCCCTTTGTTATTACGACGATTGAGACGGCCGAGATGATCAAGTATGCCTCCAATGCCTTTTTGGCGACCAAGATCTCTTTTATCAACGAGATAGCAAATCTGTGTGAACGGGTGGGGGCAGATGTCCACGATGTGGCCCGGGCCATGGGGCTTGATGGGAGAATCGGGCGGAAGTTCCTGCACGCTGGGCCTGGTTTTGGAGGATCGTGTTTTCCCAAGGACACCAAAGCACTGGTCCACCTTGCACGCGAGCACAATAGTGAGATGGAGATCGTCCAATCTACCATCAAGGTCAATGAGCGGCAGCGGGAGAGAATGATCGAGAAGATCGCGGAGATGATGGGTGATGTGCAGGACAAGACCATCGGCATCTTGGGGCTTGCCTTCAAGCCCAACACCGACGATATGCGGGAGGCCTCCTCCATTTCCATCATCCAGGGGCTTCAGGCACGGGGGGCGCGGATCAAGGCCTATGATCCGGAGGCCATGGAGGAGGCAAAAAAGATCTTCCAAGACGTGCTCTACTGCAAGGGACCCTACGAGGTGGCCGAGGGGAGCCACGCCCTGGTTTTGCTCACCGAATGGAACCAGTTTCGCCTCTTGGACCTTAAACGCATTAAAGGGTTATTGCAAGAGCCAGTCTTGATTGACCTGCGAAATGTCTACGAGCCTCACCACGTGCGGGGGCTGGGATTTCGCTATTGCGGAGTGGGGAGGTAATGGATTGGCTTTTTATTGGTGACGCCCACTTCGCTTTCGGGGATGTGGAGCGGAGAAAACACTTCTTTAATTTTATCCAAAAAAATAGATCCACGCTCAATACACTCGTTATCATGGGGGATTTTTTTGACTTTTGGTTCGGATTCCGTGATCTCTCCCCTCTGAAAAGAGAATACGGTGATATCTTAAAGCTCTTGGAGGAACTTAGATCAGATGGTGTTGAAGTGATCTATTTGGAGGGGAACCACGAGTTCCGTATGGGGCAATATATGCGAGAGAAGCTGGGAATCGATGTCTACGACAGGTCTACAGAAATAGATCTCGATGGCAAAAAGGTATACCTGGCCCACGGTGATCGGGCCAATCCAACCGTGAGTCACCGGATACTGATTTGGTTCTTGAGGAATAAGCTTTCGTATCTGCTGATTTCCTTATTAGGACCACGAGTTGTCATAGCTGTTGCTAAGTGGTGGAGTGCTGGAAGCAGGAATCGAAGTTCAAAAAGATCTTCTCCGATCATCGAACGGCTCCAACGGTTTGCCCAGCGCAAGCTGCAGGAGGGGTTTGATGCCGTGGTCCTCGCCCACACCCATCTCCCTGAGGAGATACCTATGAAAAAGAGGGGAGGGGAGGGTTATTACTTTAACGTAGGGAATTGGATGGGGGATTACTCTTATCTGAGGTATAACGAGAAGCGAGGTTTCTCTTTGGAATACTATAATGCCATCAAAAAAAAGTAAGCATAGGCCTTTAAAATGGGTAAGTAAAGAGAACCTTGTACTATTGACACATATCTTATTATTGTTAGTATTGGTTGCCTTATTTCGGGCAGGGCATCACATTTTTTTTCTTCTTTTCCCTCTTACTGTAAAATGGTTGCGAGAAATAATCCCTTTGTGGTCAGTAATGATAAGCGCACTGATTGGTTTTTCCTGCGTTACTTTCTTAATACATAAAAATGATTTATTCGCAAAGGATTACATAATTGGCTTAACGGGGATCGTGCTTTCTATCAATGTCTTAAGTATCGGCTATCAGCGTTATCCTTCAGTTTTTATTTTTACTTTATTTGCCGTGATTTTTATTAATTGGTTTGTAATGAAAATGAGATTGAGAATGAAGAAAAGAAGAACGGGTAGCTAGTCGTAAAAGGTGTGATTTACTATATCCTTGTTTTTGCAAAGAAAAGATATAAAGCCCCGTTATGCAAGCGGGGCTTCTCTTTCACCCCGTAACCCTCGACCCCTTAAATCGTCCTTTTTCTACCCCTTGTTCATCTGATACTCATGGATGGTCTGGGATGAGTTTCTCCCCGCACCCATGGCTAGGCTCACAGTGGCCGCACTAATAACGATATCGACGCCGTCAGAGACGCCCTTGCGCGAAGTCTTGTCTGTTAAGGGATCGGCCTCTTTTTAGAGGTACAGTAATCACATATAAAACAGATAAATAAAGATCACCGATATGGTGAGAAAGATGATCGTCATGAGTCCCCCTGCTCTTATGAAATCGGTATTGTCATATCCTCCCGGGGACATGAGCAATGCATTGACCTGATGTATGGGAAGGGCGAATGCATTCGATGCGCAGAGGGCGACGAGCAGCGCTAGAGCACGAGGATTGATCCCGGAAACATCGCCGATGATCATGACAAGGGGAACAAGGAGAACCGTGGCGGTCACGTTCGACATAAATAGAGCAAAGAGGGTGGTGAGGATGCCAACGGCAAAGAGGATGACGAGTGCATGAGTTCCTCCTAGAAAGAGCATCATGTGCGAGGCAATGTATCCGGCGGCGCCGGTGTGGTCCATGGCAATGCCGAGAGGAATTAATCCTGCCAGCAGGAACACCGTTTTCCAATGGATTGCTCGGTATGCCTCATCAATCGACACAATTCTCAGTAGTATCATCGCGAGAGCTCCTGTCAGAAGTCCGAGAGAGAGCGGGAAGCCGGAAAGGGCAAGAACGATGCCTCCGGCAAAACAGAGTGTTGCCGCTATCGGCCGTGACTCTCCTGCTGCCTCCGCTGCTTCTACGGGCGTGACGAGGACGAAACGGATGTTGTCGGCCATCGCCTTGATTTGCTCCCATCGACCATGGACAATAAGAGTGTTACCGGGCTGGAGCTCTTGATCAGAGAAATCCCCTCGTTCCTCACGGTCGCCACTGAGGAGCATGATCGGTTCAACACCGTAGGTCTTGCGTAATTCTATAGCACGCAACGTTTTACCGATGATCGGTGATTTCACCGGAATTATTAATTCCGCAAAACCGGCATGAGCGGCTGTTTCCAGACGTCTGAAAGGCTTCCTTTCTTTTCTGTGCTTCAATTTAAAATCTGAAACGAATTGTTCGAAATCTTTTTTATCACCGAGCACAGCCAACTGCTGACCCGCTGCAAAGGGGGTATGTCGCCACGGTGCGTACAGGACATCATCTCTTTCAGCGATCGCGAGGAGATTCAACCCGTACTTAATCCTCATCTTTACTTCTGACCTCGTTTTACCCACCAGGGGACTTTTTGCGGGTATGGCGCAGTGGAAGACTGTTGTCGGAAGGTGCCAGGTTTCAATCAATCGTTGCTGCATGCTGATTGGTTTTTCTTCTTTCTTTTTTGCACCAGGCAGGACCGATGCGCCGAATAGCAGGAAATACAGGATTCCGGCGGCAAGGAGGGCTATTCCTACAGGGGTGACGCTGAAGAGCCCGAACGCTTTGTGCCCTCCCTGTCTCAACAGATCATTGAGGATAAGGAGGGGTGATGAACCAACCATGCTCAGGGTGCCGCCCAGTATGGCTGCAAATCCCATGGGCATCAACAGCCGTGATGCAGGTATGTCCGTACTTTTTGCTATTCTCAACATGGCCGGCAGGAACAGTGCGGCTGCCCCGATGTTCGGCATGAACGCTGAAATCAGGCCGACTGTTACCGAAACGAGACCAATCAGACGTTTTTCATTCGATCCGGCCGTCGAAACGATGGGTTGTATGAGCCGATTCATTGCCCCGGATCGATCTACCCCGTACCCGAGAATCATCACGGCAATAATCGCAACGACGGCATTACTCGCAAGGCCTGAAAATGCCTCTGCCGGTTTTACAAGCCCGAGCCAAGGGAGGGCAACCATGACGAGGATGGCGACAATGTCGACCCTCAGGAGCTTGCTGATAAAGAGAAAAATAGTAATGCCAAATATCAGCAGCACGAGGGCGATCTGTAGAGTCATGCTTGGGCTCCGTTCACAGCAGTAGTGTTATCGGTAGGAAGGGGGATACTATTGACCAGCGGGTTTGTAATAATTTTGTTCGGATCTTTGAGCATATATAGTATCCTCTCTTGATCGACCGTTTCGTCAAGAGATCGATGCGGGGAATTTCTACGCTCGATGTGTGAGGTTTCTGACTCAGACAACGTATGCTAATATGAGTAAGCGGTAGTTCTATCGATCAATCAATATACTCTTTTATAGCACACTACACTGTTCACGAGGGGATGCGATTGGTGCTTCATTGTTCGAACTCTACGACGATCAGTGTAACGTCATTCTTGAACATGACGCGCTGGATTTTCCTTGATGTGAATATCATGCTGCGGAAAAGGAATTTCAATCCCGTTTTCTTTGAACTTTTTATGTATCTCATAATAAAGCTGGCTCTTCAATATACCGGGGCGATCGGTGTACTCTCTGGTCCACACTCTCAAATTGAAGTTCATTGAACTGTCCGCGAATTCGCTGAACAACACGTCTGGACGAGGCTTCTTCAGCACCCCGTTATTCTCATCAGCTACCTGCAGTAACAGTTTCTTGATGTTCTCGGGGTCTTCCTTGTAGGAAACTCCTACTGGAAAATTAAACCTCACGTCTCTGTCGGTATGGCTCCAGTTGATGACGATGGACGATACAAATTCTGAGTTTGGGATGATTATGGATATGTTGTCGTTTGTGATGACCGTTGTAGCCCGCATAGAGATTTTGACTACATCGCCGGATATCCCCGCTACCTCGATTCGGTCGCCGACCTTGATCGGTCTTTCGATCAGGATGATGAGGCCGCTCACGAAATTATTCGTTATGTTCTGAAGGCCGAAGCCTATGCCCACACCAAGGGCGCCGAAAAGGACCGTTATACTACTCAGATCTATTCCCGCTGTCTGTAATATCACAATAAATCCTACGACGAGGATTACGTAACGTACGAGGGACGCCACCGCGACCCTGACACCGATCTCGATGCTACTTTTCGCGAGGAGTCTGTGGATGATGAGGTTTTTCAGCTTGGCGGTAACATATACCAGAAGGATCAAAATTATTAAGAGATACATAATAACCCATACGGTGATGGTTGATTCGCCGAAAGAGACAAGGGGTACGTTGAAGAAGCTGATAATTTGTTTTATGAACTCGAGTATGTTTTCCATGCTTGTCCCTATCCTAATATATAGTTAAATTATCCCTTATTTGCAATGATAAAAGCACTATACGATACTTGGTTTCCTTCAAAATGGCCATATGATCGGCGCGACTAAAACTGTCGTGACCCAGAACAGAAGGTTCAGGGGTATGCCAATGCGGGCAAAGTCAGAAAACCGATATCCTCCAGGGGCATAGATCATTGTATTGGTTTGGTAGCCGATCGGCGTTGCGAAGCTCGTTGATGCAGCGAAGGTTATCGCTATCAAAAACGGCCGTGCACTCACCCCCATAATTTCTGCGACAGAAAGCGCGATGGGTACCAGCAGGATCGCCGCTGCATTATTCGACATCATTTCAGTCAGAGCTGCGGTTATTATGTAGAGCGATGCCAGCACGATGAGTGGTCCCATGTCAATCAAAGGTTGCATGACCGTGTTCGCCAACCAGGTAGCGGTTCCTGTTTGCTGTAAGGCGAGACCGAGGGGTAGGATGCCCCCTAGGAGGAAGATGACTTTCCAGTCTATCGCATTGTATGCTTCTTCAATGGTGATACAGCGACCAACAACCATGGCGATCGCTCCAATCAATGCTGCGACCAGGATCGATACAATGTTGAATGCGGCAAGGAGAATGATCGATATAAAAATCGCCAGTGCCCGTACAGCTCGGTCTTTTCGGAGGTGTAGTTCGGTTAATTCGTTGGTTGCGATCAGATCCTTCGATTGCATTATCCGAGGCACTGATTCTCTATCACATTGTAACAGCAAGGTGTCACCGTCATCGAAGTCAATATCAGCAAGACGGTCGCGCAGGATTTTGTCTCGTCTCTGTATCGCGAGGACTACACAGCCAAAACGTCGTAAGTAATCAGCTCCACGGAGTGTTTGTCCAATCAGTTTTGAACGCGGTGGCACGAGGGCCTCGATAAGCTCGATCTTGTCCGATCGGAGTTTCTGATCATTGATCACAGTATCTGCTCTCGTTTCGAGCTGATAGTTATCTTTCATTTTGATTAATTCATTTGCGTTTCCATGAAGGAGCAGATAATCGTCCTCCCTGATGGTTGTTTTTGATGCCCGCCACGTTGCCTTGTCGCCGCGAATGATCTTTATGAGATCAATATTCTTGAGGTCTTTGTTCCTTAACGCCCCCCACTTTTTGCCGATCAGAGATGAGCCGCTTTTGACCCTCATTTCCGCCAAGTAGTCGCAGAGCCGGTATTTATCGATCTGTTCTTCCATACCTTTACGCTTCGGTATCAATATTCTGGAAAAGAAGGCCAAATAAAGAATGCCAATAATGACTAAGATGATTCCCAACGGCGCAAATTCAAACAGATAAAAACGCTTGAGGTCGTTTGCCACGGCTAATGAATTAACCAGGATGTTGGTCGATGTTCCAATTAATGTGCAGACGCCACCAAACTGGCTTGCGAAGGAAAGCGGGATTAACACGCGGGAAGGAGCGATCTTTCGGGCTTTTGCAAGGATGACGGCAATTGGTATCAATATAGCAACCGTTGCCGTATTAATGATAAAGGCCGACAGCAACGCCACGGATACGCAGAGGACGATGATCAGTTTCCGCTCACCTTTGCCTGCAAACCTGTCAAGATGTCTGGCGAGCCATTCGACGAAGCCTGTTCGCACCAGACCTGCACTCAAGACGAACATGGCAGCAACCGTTGCCGTGGCTGTATTGGCGAATCCGTACAACGCCTGTTCGGGTTTGATCAGCTGCAAGATGAGGAGTGCGGCGAGCACGCACAAGGCAATAAGGTCAACGCGTAATTTCTCCGTGACAAAAAGAATAACAGCAGCAGCAATGATCGCTAGTATCAGAATGTTATCTAAGGGGGGCACGACACGTCACGCTATTGACTAAAAAGGGGGCAGCACAGCCCCCTTTTTAGTTAACTCTTGTTCATCAGATATTGATGAATGGCCTGGGACGCGTTTCTCCCCGCACCCATGGCCAAGATCACCGTGGCCGCACCGGTCACGATGTCACCGCCGGCATAGACCCCCTCTCTGGTGGTCTTGCCTGTCGCCTCGTCAGCCACAATATACCCCCACTTGTTCAGTTCCAAATTAGGGACCGTGCCGGTGATGATAGGATTGGCCCCGGTGCCTATGGCGACGACAGCCAGGTCCACGTCCAAGGTGAAGTTGGAGCCCTCGATGGGTAACGGTCTCCTACGGCCAGAGTCATCAGGCTCCCCCAGTTCCATTTCGATGCACTCCATTCCTACGACCCAGCCGTCGTCATTGCCGAGGTAACGAATCGGAGCGGTCAGAAACTTAAACTGGACACCTTCCTCCTCTGCATGGTGCACCTCTTCAGCACGTGCCGGCAGCTCCGTCTTTGAGCGGCGATAGACGATATGGACGTTGTCCGCACCCAGCCGCAGGGCGGTGCGTGCTGAATCCATTGCCACATTGCCACCACCGATCACCGCCACGTTTTTCCCGAGGGCAATGGGGGTATCATATTCCGGAAAGAGATAGGCCTTCATAAGATTGGACCGCGTGAGGTACTCATTGGCAGAATAGACTCCGCAGAGGTTTTCCCCGGGGATGTTCATGAAGACGGGCAACCCCGCGCCCACCCCCAGAAAGACGGCTTCATACCCCATCTCGAAGAGCTCATCTACAGTGAGGATCATTCCGATGACGTGGTTGTACCGGATTTCCACGCCGAGTCTCTTCAAATAATCCACCTCAGCATCCACGATGGCCTTGGGGAGCCGGAACTCCGGGATGCCATAGACCAGCACCCCCCCTGGCTTATGGAGGGCCTCGAAGATGGTCACCTGGTGGCCGAACTTGATGAGGTCCCCGGCTAAGGTGAGTCCGGCAGGCCCTGATCCCACCACGGCAATCTTTTTCCCCGTTGGTGGCGGGATTTGAGGTAGCTCCACAGTACCCTGGGCCCTTTCATAGTCGGCTGCAAACCGTTCAAGCCTTCCGACGGCCACAGGGTCATCTTTCTTGCCCAGGACACAGAGGGACTCGCACTGTGATTCTTGGGGGCATACCCTCCCGCAGACGGCGGGCAGGCTGTTGTCTTCCTTGAGCTTTTTTGCAGCGCCGATGAAGTCACCCTCGGCAATCAACTTTACGAATTCGGGGATCTTGACCCCCACCGGGCAACCCTCCACACACTTGGGTTTCTTGCACTGGAGGCACCGACTCGCCTCTTTCTGGGCGAGCTCAGGGGTGTACCCGTACGGCACCTCCTTGAAGTTCTTACTTCTCTCTTTGGGGTCTTGCTCAGGCATTGGTTGCCTGGGTATCTTTTCCTTTTTTTCTGTCTTTTCCTGCTCGGCCATGTTTTTCCTTCCTATTGACCTTGTTCTTTGACCACAGGGTCACCTCCGGTTTGAAAGCGTTCATATGATTGCCGCTCTTCCTTGAGGTAGGCGGCTTGACGTTTCATCAACTCGTTGAAGTCGACCTGGTGTCCGTCGAATTCCGGACCGTCGACACAGCAAAATTGGGTTTTTCCGCCCACCGAAACCCGGCACGCTCCGCACATCCCGGTTGCGTCCACCATGATGGCGTTGAGGCTCACCATGGTCTTTACCCCATACGGCTCGGTGGTCTTGCAGACGAACTTCATCATGGGGACCGGTCCTATCCCCACCACGAGCTTGACGTCCTTTCTCTCATCGAGGAGGTCTTTGAGGGCATCGGTGACAAATCCGTGTCTCCCATAGGAGCCGTCATCGGTGGTAACAAAGAACTCATTGCTGACATTCTTCATCTCCTCCTCCATGATGAGGAGATCTTTGGTTCTGGCACCGATGATGGAGATGACATGGTTGCCGATCTCCTTGAGACCCTTCGTGATGGGGTACAATACGGCGATCCCTGTTCCGCCTCCCACGCAGATGACCGTTCCCAGCTTTTCCAAATGGGTTGGTCTACCGAGAGGGCCGATGATATCGAGGAAGGCATCTCCCTTCTGGAAGGTGCGCATCAGGGCCGTGGTCTTTCCTACCACTTGGAAGATGATATCGATGGTCCCCCGTCCCGGATCGGTCCCGGCCATGGTGAGGGGTATCCTCTCGCCGGTTTCATTTGGTCTGAGCACTACAAACTGTCCTGGCTTTGCCTTTTTGGCGATCAGAGGGGCCTCTATGGTGAAGTGACAGACGGTGTTATCCGCCATTTCCCGCTTCTCTACTATTTTAAACAAGGTTTTTCCTCCCCTTCACCTTTTATTTGCTTTGTGTGAAATATCACAAAATTCCCTTTTCTGTCAAGGTTCTCTTAAACCTATGAGATGCACACTTTTTTATCATGGCTTTGATACATTAATGAGGTTGCACTCTTTTGTTATCACGGCCCACCTTAATGAGGTTGCACTCTTTTGATATCATGGCTCACATT
>CAYWLI010000011.1:25039-30075 GCA_964459135.1 uncultured Thermodesulfobacteriota bacterium
GTGCTTTTTTCCCTCTCCTGTTTGTGAGGAGAAGGGGACAATCTGTTCAGGATTGACGCGAAGGACCTTGGCTGTTTGATGCAGGGCCTGGGCGATCTTGTTCTTTGAGAGTTTATCGGACTTGGTTATGGTGAGAAGCGCTGGCAGAGAGAGGTCTGTGAGCCACGAGATAAGGGAAAGGTCCAGTGGGGTAGGGCCCACGCGGGCATCGAGGATGACCGTCACTCCAAAGAGATTTTTTCTGTTTCGGCAGTACTTCTCAATCAAGGGGCTCCATTTTTTGCGCACCTGCTGGGGGACCTTGGCATATCCGTATCCGGGCAGGTCCACCAGGCAGATGGATCCATTGATCAAGTAGAAATTGATGGATTGGGTCTTCCCCGGGGCAGAGCTGGTTCGGGCCAGCCCCTTACGATTTACCAGGGTGTTGATCAGGGAGGATTTCCCCACGTTGGACCTCCCTGCAAAGGCCACCTCCGGGTAACGCCCTGGGGGGAAATCATCGGAGGGATAGACGCTCTTGATTAATTCGGCACTTGTGATCTTCATTTCTTCACCAAGGGGAGTTATATCAAATCAAAGGGTGTATGGCAAAGATTTTGCAGCCTATATGATGAAGGAAAGTGATGTTAGTTACAAAAAGCTTGACGTTTTGCACAATGAAGAAGTAATATATAACGTATGCTGCCCATCAAGAATATAAGGAGGATTATTGCCAAGGCCTCTCAGCAGCCATCCTATGCCCTGCGGGCTGGCCGGATGCGGCTCTTATCCTCACTCAGTTATCGCTTTCTCGACGGGAGGAGTGCACCACCTGAAACCGTCTCCCTCTTGCTCACCTATCAATGCAATCTCCGCTGTCAGATGTGCGGGCAATGGGGGGAGCGGGGGAGCTTAAAAGGGCTTCCCCCTGCTGAGACCAAGGTCTATATGGCGATGCCCATAATCGAACGGCTTATTGAGGATATCAAAGACTTTCACCCCACCATCACCCTTTTTGGAGGAGAGCCTCTGCTCCATCCCCGGTGGGAGGAGATCGTCAGGCGGATCAAAGGTGCAGGCCTTCGCTGCAATATGATCAGCAACGGCGTCCTGCTTCGGAAGCGGGCCGAGGAGGCGGTCGCGTTGGGTTTGGATGAGATCATTTTCTCCCTGGACGGCCCCGCAGAGGTACACGATGCCATCCGGGGGGGGAAGGGGGTATTTGATAGGGCTTTGAAGGGCTTCCGGGATCTCCAGGATGCGAAAGAGCGATATGGCAAGAAGAAGCCTCTGGTAAACGTCAACACCGTCATCTGGGAACAGAACTGCACCATGCTGCACGATATCGTGGAGCAGGCGGGCCGCTTCGGGGCCGAGACGATCACCTTCCATCATCTCATTTTTGTCGATCAGGGTGCCTTTGATGAGACAGAACGGATATTACAGTCTGCGCTCAACTGCGGCTCCCCTGACTGGGCCGGGTTCATAAGGGATGATCTCCCGCGGATCGATCCCGATGTCGTCATCAGACAGAAACAGATGATTGAACGGGGGAAGAACTCCGTGCCGGCCTTTTTCTATCCCAATCTCACTGAAAAAGAAATACGAGATTACTATACTGCATTCCACTTCTTGCCAAGTTCCTATAAGAAGCGATGTCTGAGTCCTTGGATGGTGGCCTATGTGCTCCCTGATGGATCAGTCAAACCCTGTCTCAGCCTGGGTTATAAGATGGGGAACCTGCAGGAGGCTTCTTTCAAGGAGATATGGAACGGAAATCGGGCGGTACGATTCCGCCACCTCCTCAAGGAGCGGAGCTATTTCCCGGTCTGTCCGCGCTGTACGGAGTTTAGTAGATTTTAGCGGTGGTCTCGAAGTTGACTGGTTGCTGAGTGGATTCTCTTGTCTATCCCGGCTTCCACCTCACGCTATAAAAAACTAGGAAGGATTTATAAGAGAACAATTGCGCCAACCATGCCTACAGTGGTTGCCAGTTGGACCATTTCTGTGCTGTGTCTTACAGACCTGGAGCACCGCTTCCTCTGGCCTCCCCTTGACCAACACTACCAACTTGGGCTTTGACCAGACCTTGGTCTTCATCTTTTATTGCCTCCGTGTTTTTAAGGTCTTAATCGCAACTTGTACGCCATCCAAACTATTACCTTATATCTGCATCAGATTATATATTATAGTATATCGCATCTTTGTCATGGGGGTAAGCAGTTTTTTGGTTATGGATGTTACAGTAGTAACCCCCCTGCGAAAAAGCTTATGGCGGCTATCACTATATGGTATATGTGCCTGATCTTGCGTTCCTCAAAACGGTGCTGTGCAGTACGGCCCGGCTACGATGCTCATCCGTTCTGTCTGGGCATTAAGAGGGACAATAAAATATCTTTTACGTCCTCGGTTTTATGTGGACGATACAGTTTGTCGGCCCAGTGCAACCGATTCATTAACTCTTGCCCAATCTCATGTCCCAATAATCGTTCTTTGTATGTGGTGAAAGAAAAATCCTTGCTCTTGAGTGCATGCATGATTGAGTTGGCTGCCATGTGACCGTACCCTAAGCTAAAGGGAATCCCTTCACCCCATAAGGGATCAATTCCTGCGGCATCACCGACCAGAAGTACCCTCTTGCCAGAGAAGATCGATGAGGGGTGAAACCGCCGTAGCTGACACCCCTCAACCTGACTTTGATCTAGTGAAATACCCCGTGTGGCCAAAAACTCCCCGAGGATATTCCTGAGGAGAGGGCCTTCCTTCCGAGAGGTGGAGAAACCACCGACGCCTATGTTCAGCCATGCTTGACCATGGAGTACCACCGGGAAGGACCAGGCATAGCCTCGAATCCCATGCCGGAATGCACACGAGAAGTCTATTTTTGCTTCCAACCTTCTTTGATCAGAAAGGTTAAAACTGTCGGCGCGCGTCATAAAACGCAGCGTCATACACGTGTTCCTTGGCCCCCGTATCCCTGCGTTTCTGCACAGCATTCTGCGTATGATGCTTTGCGCACCATCGGCACCTACTAGGACGCGGGTAGTAAGGCTTCGCTTGGGAGTTTGTACGGCAACTGCTTCATCACGGTAAGAAAAGGAGGTCACCGGCTCGTTCTGAACAACTGAGATGCCCAGATCCAGTGCCATGTGAACTAACGCCTCATCGAATTCTTCTCGTATTACCGTCCGTAATCCGCCAATATCAAAGCAATATTCTACATAGTTATCATAATCAAAGACGAAGCACGTTCTTTTAAGCGCTAAGGAGGTTATAGTCATTGTGATGCCAAGACGCTGTAACCAGTAATCAGCATATACACTAATTCCGCCCCCACAGATCTTCTTTCGGGGGTGGGTTTTCTTCTCCAGGACTATCAGTCGATTTTTCATTGGCGGCAGGAGCTTGCTCAGGTGTATGGCCGTCGAGATACCGGCAGGTCCTGAACCCACTACAATGACGTCATATTCAGTCTCTCTTGATCTGCCCATAATTTAGTTCACCGTTTTGAGGATAGACGCTCCAAGAAAATGGGGTGTCTTTGTGGCCTTTCTAGGCCCTGTATATTAAAGCGTATTGCAGACCGATATGCTGTATGTCCTTTGAGGATATTTCATCTTCTATAAGGGAGAGGTTGACAGAGACAAAAACAGTCTTGTATGACTGGCTCAGGATATAATTTAAGGTTTGCACGTGGCTGTAGGCTAGGCTGAGCCGGCGGTTGTCCAGGAGGCGAACAAATCTGGTAGGGCTTTGCGGATGAAAATAAAATACACGCCTTCCATCGCCCTCAAAGGAGATGTGTAATAGGTTACACTCCTTAATCAACTCCCGTACGGCATCTCGAAGTTTGAGCTTGGTCATGAGTGCAGGACTATCGAGGTCCTGGCGATCAAGGTAGGGATATATTTCTACGCCGGTTCTCCCGTCAAAATACATATCAATCCCAAATACAAATTCCTCATGGATCAGGTAATCGCGGATGCCTTCAAGGGGCGGGTGTAGCAAGATGACCTGCTCTACCTTTTCAGGGCATTCCCTGACCATGAGATAATATTTAACTTTCGAATCACTCATGTTCGCTTTATAATCCAGACCTACGCCGATCGCTATGACCCTTGATACATCGAGGTCATTGTTGACTATTTGACCAAGAATGTCACGGTTCAACAATACGTTTTTACACCCTGCGATCTTGTTCAAGAGATCATATATTGCATGAAGGCCGCTTTGAATATCGCTTTGCTCATACCCAAACCTGAGCCTCGAGGCATGGGTGCCTTCGCAGGAGATCTTGACTGAGCATTCCAACAGAGAACAAGGGGTTGTGGATAGTACTTCCTCAAAGAGTCGAAGAAATGAATGCTCTTTTAACCCGAACCCCTTCTTGTGGAAATTATACACCTGAATTAATGGATTCATGCGCGGATTATCGCTGCCGTCCGGTTATGGTGTTTATGACAATTGAATTTTTTATCCAGGTCGCGATGCTGTCAATTGTGACGTGTATCATGGAGATAGAGAAATGAAGCCTTCATCTAGTGGTATCTAGAGCACGAGATGAGCGGGGTTGTTGCCGAGTTGATGAGCTTGTCTGTTGCAGGTCTCAACTCCCGCAAAAAAACTAGCTAGGAGTCACACTTTGACAAGGGGTACTATAGATCGCGCAGCTGTTGACATTTGGACCGCGTCTGCCCGATGTCTTACACACCTGGAGTACTGCTTCCTCCGGCCTACCCTTAAACAACACTATCAACTTGGGTTTCGTCCAGACCTTAGTCTTCATTTTTACGGCCTCCATGTTTATAACGTTGTAAATGCCACAAATACGCCATCAGAACTATTATTTATAGCTGCATCCGATTTAACATATAGAGTATATCACATCCTCCTCCCCGATATAAGCAATTTTTTTTCACGGCGGCAAGACTTTTTAAGGTCTCATGGTATCCTTTTTAATCATAACTCCATGTTAAAGTTCCAAAGGCAGTAATGGGGTTCTCGTTGTCTTAAGGGCTTTAGCCCTCGCGTGGGCAACCTGGCAGAAATAGGTT
>CAYWLI010000012.1:0-29952 GCA_964459135.1 uncultured Thermodesulfobacteriota bacterium
TGTCTGGCGGGTAGTTTGACTGGGGCGGTCGCCTCCCAAAAAGTAACGGAGGCGCGCTAAGGTTCCCTCAGGCTGATTGGAAACCAGCCGTGGAGTGTAAAGGCATAAGGGAGCTTGACTGCGAGAGAGACATTTCGAGCAGGTACGAAAGTAGGTCTTAGTGATCCGGCGGTTCCGCATGGAAGGGCCGTCGCTCAACGGATAAAAGGTACGCCGGGGATAACAGGCTTATCTCCCCCAAGAGTTCACATCGACGGGGAGGTTTGGCACCTCGATGTCGGCTCATCGCATCCTGGGGCTGGAGAAGGTCCCAAGGGTTTGGCTGTTCGCCAATTAAAGCGGTACGCGAGCTGGGTTTAGAACGTCGTGAGACAGTTCGGTCCCTATCTGCCGCGGGCGTAGGATATTTGAGGGGAGCTGTCCCTAGTACGAGAGGACCGGGATGGACGGACCTCTGGTGTACCAGTTGTGGCGCCAGCCGCACCGCTGGGTAGCCATGTTCGGAAGGGATAACCGCTGAAGGCATATAAGCGGGAAGCCCCCCCCAAGATGAGATATCCCTCCCTGATGGCAACATCAGGGGTAAGACTCCAGGAAGACCACCTGGTTGATAGGCCGGATGTGTAAGTCCAGTAATGGACTGAGCTAACCGGTACTAATCAGTCGAGCGGCTTGACCACTAACTTTATGCCTCAAGACCGTAACCCTTATCCCTATGTGGTTTATAGTTTGCAAAGTGTTTTTTGCAACCGTTATCTCTAAGTGCTTAATAGATTGCAAAGAACACGTTGCAGCGTGATTTTTTGGTTTCCGGTGACCATAGCGGAGGGGAAACACCCGTCACCATTCCGAATACGGCAGTTAAGCCCTCCAGCGCCGATGGTACTGCCCCCTGAGGGGTGGGAGAGTAGGTCGTTGCCGGGAACTTATGTTATCGAGAAAGGGGGTCAGGACAACAAGAGCATGTTTCTTGCGTTCTGGCCCCTGTGTGCGTTGAGCGGGAATAACTCAGCGGTAGAGTGCGACCTTGCCAAGGTCGAAGTCGCGGGTTCAAATCCCGTTTCCCGCTCCAAAGGCGGCGTGGCCAAGTGGTAAGGCGACGGTCTGCAAAACCGTTATTCACCGGTTCAAATCCGGTCGCCGCCTCCACATGATTTTGAGGGGTTAGGCTATTTTGCCTAACCCCTTTTTCTTTTCTTAAGAATGATAGTACGACTGACCACAATTCAAGGTTATGCTTGACAATATCCCTATTTTCACCTAATTTTTGCATATATTTCTCAGGGCCCTCAGTAATTCAACAACATAACCTCTAACCTGTAACCTTCTGGAGTGAGGATGAAAAAAATAGGTTGCCAGAAGGTGCTGATAATGAGCCTCGGAGGGGTTCTGTCTGCTTTCTCGAAGGCTTTTTATTGTAGTTCCTGATAGATTAACGTAGGAAGGAGGAGATTATGCTTAAAGGGTTAATACTCGTTTTTATGTTGGTTTGCGCCGGTTGTGCCACCACTGTCAACCAACACGACCTGGCGGTAAGCTGTCCCAACGGAGAGTCTTTTTACAAAAAAGATTATGCCCCTTTAGATTTCCCCGATGAAATATTTGCTGAATATAGTTGCAAGAGGAGCAAGGTTTATCTCTATGATTTAAACGGCGATGGTATCAATGATATTTTATGTAATATTTATTATTATAAAAAAGACAAAGCAGAGGCGTGGTGGTTTCTCAGAATATTGGACTGTGAAGGGAGCAAAGCCACGACCTGGGCATTTTTAAAAAACATCGACGGGGTAGCGACAGTTATTTGGGAAAATAAGAAACTAGAAAAACAGCAAAGAGAATGGTTAAAAGGAGTTATTCAATCAATAAATGAAGCACTTGCTGCACAATAAAAATAAAGGATCATTTGTTTCGAGGATTGAATATACTAATTCCAGGTTGGGGTGAAGCAGTACGTGACTCAAGAGCCAAACCCTTAACCCCAAAGAAGTTGTCAGTATTGAGGGATTAGCCATCTTAAAATGTATAAGTTAGGTCACAGTCTTGATTCGGGGCAACGATGTCCACAGAAGAAGAACCTGACGTAGCTGAGATTGCGGATGCAATTTTTAATTATTTATCGGGGAACACCGATACGGCGGATTCCGAGGAAGTTATCGCTCAATGGCTGAAGCAGCACGGGTTTTCTGCGGGGTTAGAGCACACGAGGCGGGCATTAGAGTATCTAAAATCAGTCGGTTTGGTCATAGAATCGCCCGGACGCCATGGCAAGACGTTGTATAAAAGTGCATATGCCAGCACAGGAGAGATTTAGAAGGTAGGGTCATGAGAAGTAAAAGATGGTGGAGTTCTTTGATTTTCATAAGCTTGGCTTTGCTCATATTCAATTCACCCGCGTTCTCATTTAAAGACACCCAGGAAAGCAGTGAAACCCTCCGTGGCGTGACACCGGTTTATGTGGTTATTGAGGGCATAACACCTGAGCTTGAACAGAACGGGATGAATACAAAGCAGCTCAAAGCGGCAGTGGAAATTCAGCTCAGACAGGCGGGGATACATGTAATTGCCACCGTGGAAGAAAAAGGCTCTGCAGAGTCCTTCCCTGCAGGGCTTTACGTGAGAATTAACGCCTTAAAATCCGGTATGCTCAAAAGCGGATTTGACATTGACTATTACGCTATAAGTATCAGTGTTGAGCTAATTCAACGTTGCCTTCCTCTGACGCACGAGTCTTTATCAAGAATGTCGGAAAAAAATGTTGACCCTTCGTATATATCTTCTCAGTCGGCATTGGCATGCACCTGGTCAACAAGTAATATCTACTTGGCAGGGGAAGAACGGTTAATGGATATAAGGGAATGTGTACAAGACCTTGTTGGCCACTTCATAAAGGCTTACTTATCTGTTAACCCAAGGAAGTAGTAGGCATTGAAGATATAACCATCGCAAAATGTACGAGATAGAGGTATTGCTTGAGGTGCTTGTTACGAAGGGACTGGGTTTGGACCGATACAAGAATCTTTAAACTCAGCAGTTCTGCAGCAATAGTGATAGCCCAAAAGACAACAACGAGGAGAAAAGCCTATGAATTTGGAAAAGCTTCATGAGATGGGTACAAGGCTAGAGCGTTGGTTGCGGATGCGCGTGCATCCCATCGCGATCAAGCTGCTTAAGAACGAGCAGGATATTCCACAAGACACGATAATCCCCTCGCGTGATTTGGGGAAAAGGATCAATCTGTGCCAGGCCTTTTCTATGGCTCAGCGCAATGGTGAAAGTATTACCATGTTTAAGAAGGACAATTGGTGTTTTGAGCCGATTATCGGACTTGGTTTTGCGGAACGTATTCCAAAATTTTTATCAGGATACCATCGCTATCCCGACAGTGTTCGGGACCAAACAGCGGCTGCGGAATGGTGTCGGAATATGCCGCACCTTGAATATGGCCTTTATTCGGGTTTGTCCATGGCTCCGATTACTACGTGCAATTTCATGCCCGATGTCATCGTCATGCATATCAACGGCATGATGGCCAGCCAGCTTTTGATCATAAAAAATTGGATTGACGGCAAAGATGTCCATTGTCAATTATCCGGACATGCAGGATGTGTATACGCTATTGTGCCAACTGTTTTGAAGAGAGATTGCAATGTGGCTATACCGTGTCGCGGAGACAGACAGGTTGCCATGGCACAAGATGATGAGATATTTTTTTCATTGGTTCCGGAAATATTACCCGATTTCATAGAAGGGATTGATATCCTGGAACAGAATGATTGGGGAATCCCTATGAAGCATTTTCTGAAGGAAGAAGTGGAGATGCGGCCGAAATATATGGAGATGGCAGAACTTCTCGGAATGAAAGTGAGGTAATGGAGTAGTAATACAATACAACTGGAAATTCGAGAAAAAAGATAACCAAGAGGAGGCATAGACCGATGAATAGTTCTCCCAAACGCATACAAGGCTTGTTTCTTGTTCTGGACCGCAGGGTTGATGAAGGTTTGGAAAACTGGAGGAATGAGTTGCTCAAAAGAGATATGCCCGCAGTGATATTATTGGACGATTCTACGATAGATAATAATACTGAACTGGTCCAACGTATCTCTCGGGATCATTTTGATATCGGATGCTGTTATAATGAACGTCCTTTTTGGGATACGGATTATGATACGCAGAATGAAATAATGAGCCGAATAGCAGAGACATACCAATCGTGTACACAAAGCCCTTTACGAATTTTTAGTTCAAAATTTTTCGCTTATACTGAAGACACGCTTAAGATCGCGAATAAGCTTGGGATACAATACATTCCAGCGCGCGGCACCCAAGGCGTGAAGTCAGTCGTCTACCAGCCTGAGGAATATTCGGTGAAGATCATATCGGTGAGCAACGTCCCTTCAAAAAAAATGGGTACCGGCTCATTATGTGATATCTCCTTATGGAGCAGGACTGAAACCCCGCAAAGCTTCCAAGGTATCCTCGAACAGATTCATGAGGAAAAAATTGTTCTCGTAGCCCAGACGAGCCTGAGCGGTGTGAAGTTGAACTGGTGGAATGTGTATCAGGATTACTTTGAAAGCAACAGCGTTGACTGGCAAACGTTAGACGAATTTACAACTGATACAATGGTATTACCTGTTACAAAAATCCCAGTCAATACCAGCGTTGATTATAGAAATCCCCAGCCGTTAATTCCCCTGGAGAATGAAACGGATCTTCCCCATGAAGGGGAATAACTTGAGGTCAAACCTACATTATGCATGACATTTAGATAGGCAAAAGATGGCTTTCAGCAAACTTGGTATTTTAGCCCTTCTAATTTATAGTCTTGTAGCTCAATTAATTCTTATCCCAAAAATTAGAAGAATTTGTAGGAAACTGCATTGTGAGCCTCCAACATTGCATATTCTTGTATTTTTTGAATATGTATGGAAGCAAAGTAGAAAGCCTAATAAAGAAGAATTAAAATCTGTAGCCAATAAATTTTTTTTGTCTATAATTTCATTTTTAAGTTTTATTCTATTAGTATTTCTTTTCGCTTCAAAATAGTAAAACTAGGGTGCGGCTTTTTTCCTCATTTTTCTTTTCTAACTTATTAAAGTAATATGAATTATAAGACCTTCCTGTTCCTGGGGAACATTTTAGGGGCAAACTTGTCTAATAACTCAGAAGGCACCCCTCTGCTAATCCAGCTTTTTGAAAGGGCCGTTTGTATTGTCTGGGGAGGGGTAATGTAGTAGGGTACATTTTATGTTTTTAGGAGAGGAGGACAAGACAATGAAAAAGAAGACCGTGGTATTTTTCATCGGAGTGATGCTCCTGGCATGGTGTGGCCTGTATGGAGGGTTGCATGGAGGGGCGTATGCTGCTGAGACGACAGACAACAAGAGTCAATTAACGGTTCCGTGGGATGAGTTCAAGCGATTGCTGCGTCTTGATGAAGATAAAGATGAGATTATCCTTTCATGGGAGATATTTCAAAAGCTCCTGGCTCAGACCGGGACAGAAACCAACCCGGCCTATACCTTAAAAGAGGGGAATGTTGTGCTCACCCGCGCCGAATTCAAAAAGCTGGTGGATCAGATGAAACCACCTACTCGCCCAACCATCGCGCCGCCTCCCTTTGATTATTTGATAACGAAGGTTATCTACTCAGGGAAAATGAGGAAAAATAATACTGCATTTACCGGGACGTTCACGGTGCACGTCTTGAAAAAAGATGTCTATCTAAAAATACCGCTCCTCCACAACAGCGTCGCCTTGGAGGATGTCCAGGTAGGGGGTGAACAGGCACTCGTGGTGAGTGAAGGGGGGTATCATAAGATCGTCCTTTCGAAACCAGGCGAATATGTGGTACGGGCTGCGTTTTCCCTGAAATCAGCGGTTGACCAAGGTCCACACAAGGTTGATCTTGCCATTCAGCAAACCCCCATTACCCTTTTCAGACTTGAGATGCCGCTGAAAAATATTGACGTGGAGATCCCGCAGGCGCAGCAGGTGCTGACAAGCGAGAAGGGGGGTACCACCTTCGTATCCGCGACTATTACTCCGGGGAATGCTATTAGTGTCCGATGGAGGGAAAAGGTCAGCGTTGCAAAAAAGATCCCTCCCAAGCTGTATAGTGAGATATATCATCTTGTTTCTATTGAAGACGATGCGTTGAAAGTTAATTCGGACATCAATTACACGATCCTTCACAGCGAGGTCAATGGTGTCAGGCTGGCAATTCCGGATGATGTTACCGTACTGCAAGTGTCAGGTGAAGGCGTTGGAGAGTGGCAGGAGGTTGAACAAGGGGATCAGCGTCTGCTCCTGATACCGTTTACCTATGGCAAAAAGGGGGCAGTGACGGTGAGAGTTGCATCTGAAAAGCCCTTGTCTGATGAAGGGCTGCCGAATGCGTTTGCAGGGATACGGGTTCTCGACACGGTGCGCGAAACGGGTTTTGTCGGTATTGAGCTCAACACGAGTGCCGAAGTCCAAGTTACTGAGAAGGAGGGCCTTGACGAAGTCGCGGTGCAGAAGCTGCCTCCTGCGCTGTATAATAAATCCGTGAAGCCGCTCATCTTCGGCTTTAAATATCTGAAGCATCCGTATAGCCTCGTACTTGACGTTAAGAAGCACGAAAAGATTGCCGTACCGATTGCGGCCATTGATTCCGCCAGTGTGGTCACGCTCTTTACGGAGGATGGCAAGGTCGTCCATCGGTTGGTCTATAACATCAGAAACAGCTCAAAACAGTTCCTGGAGATCCAGCTCCCTGAAGAGGCGGATGTGTGGAGCGTGATGGTCGGCACCGAGCCGGTTGAGTCATCAATCAGTGCAGAGGGAAAGCTCCTCGTGCCGCTCATACGGTCCCGTTCGGTGGACAATCGCCTCAATACCTTTCCTGTTGAGATCATCTATTGTTTGGTGGCAGAGCGGTTCTCACTCCTCGGCTTGCGAAACTCCAAACTCCCTGAGGTTGACTTACTGATAAGCCAGCTTATGTGGTCCGTGTATCTCCCGAATGATTATTCATACGTCCATTTTCGCAGTACCCTAGAGAAAGAAGAGATCATCCGAGGGCTGAATATCTTCGCCGGTGCACAGCGACAGTATGATGAAAAGGCGATGAAAGAGGTTTTGACGTCAGGGGAGGAGCGTGAATCTGATGCGATGCGCAGGGACAGCCTTAAAAAGGTTTATAAGGGAAAGGACTACGAGAGTAAATTTAGAAATGTTCCGATGCAGGAAGAGCAGATAGTTAGCCAATTCGATGCCGAGATCGGGTTCAGCGGCCGTCTGGAAGGCCTGGCCCAGGAGGTAGCCCCAGCCGCCGCACCGAGGGGCGCAGGCGCCACCGGTATCTTGCCCATTCAGATACAGGTGCCGACCGGAGGGCAGGTCTATCGATTTGCCAAGACGATTATTAAACCTGAGGATCCGCTTGTCGTCAGCGTTACCTATACTCAGTCCTGGCTTACAAAGCTGATCAAGTGGTTCATTATCGTGTTGATTCTATGGATACTCTATCTCAAGAGAAAGACGGTGACAAGGGTCTTGCGTTGGTTTACAGAAAAAGTAAATGCGATAAAAACTTGGTATAAAAAGCATGAGAAAACTATTCAGAAATCCGCCCGGTCTCCTGTCACACCGTTTGTCCTGTTCGGCCTGTTTATCGTATTTTCGTTTGTCTCCAAGCTCTTGACGCTCCTGGCCTTCTTTCTTTTCTTGGTGAGTGTGGGATACTACATTTTCCGCTACCGGAAGAAAAAAACTAAGGTTCGATCAAGGCCAAGAAAGAGGGGTCAGAGCAGAAGAACGAGGAAGTAGTGCTGTACGGTTTTTGATAGAGAACGATTGGTTAGACATAGATCAAAGCTATTCTTTTTTCTGCGGTCCATTGAAAAACCTCGGCCCCCTTTGTGAGGGGGCCGAGGTTTTTTGTACGCCCTATTTCTCTTGAGGTAAGGCTCTCGATGCCTTTTTGAGAATCGCCTTATCGTTCCGTCACTGTATCCTTACCCGCGTTGCCTTGAGATACCCTTTGTCATATACGTAGTATACTTTGACTGTCTCGCCCGAAGTGGGCCACCGAGGAGAGAATCTAGTACGCCATCCCACATAGAAGGTGTATGTCTTACCGGTGGTGAGGCTTTTGACCCGTATCGCTTTTCTGACTGGCCCCACGTTAATACTCGTGACCTTCCCATACACGGCATTGCGGGAAATTTCCCCCACGGTTCCAGCCTTTTCTTGATCGACTTTAAAGAAGCGGGTATTTTGGAGAAAGCCGATGAGGAGGAGCAGTGCTACTATTACCCCTACTATAATGAGGATTTGTTTCTGTTTTTTACGGGTAAGGCGCAGTCCTTTAGTTTTCCTGCTCCCAGTGCTCCTCTTTTTTCTGCTCGTACTGGTCCTCCGAGTACTCGGCCGTCTGGTACTGGTCTTTTTCCTGCTTGTACTTGCTCTTCTGGTACTTGTTTTTCTCGTCCCTGTTCTTCTTGAGCTTGCTCTCTTGGTACGCGCCATGCCGGCCTCCTGAGAGTATTTTCGGTATGTTATATCAAAGTGTCAGAAGGATGTCAATTTAATCGGCATAAGGAGGAGCAATGATTTTCATTGCTGCTTCTTGGTGGCTGCTTCAGCTTTGCGCAGAAATTCCTCGGCGGTCATGATCCGAAAGAGGGGATAGAGGGCGAATTTACGATAATTCTCAATCGTGGTTTCGTGGACCTCGCGCTTATGGGCGGTACAACAGTCCTCGAGAAGGATAGCACTGAAGTCGTGGCAGAGGGCATCCATAGCGGTCATCAGGACGCAGACATTGGTTGTAATACCACCTACCACTACCGTATTGCAGCCCCATGTTCGCAAGGTTTGGTCGAGGTCGGTTTTGAAGAAGGCGCTGAAGCGCCGTTTCGGCAGTATGATGTCCTCTTCGTGCACTTCCAGCTGATCAGTGACCTCTGCGCCTTCGGTCCCCCGGATTGAATGGGGTTTCATCTTGCCTCTGAAGATGAAATCGTCGGGCAAGAAGGAGTCACAGGCGAAGATGATGGGAATCCCCAACGCCCGCCCCTGTTGCAAGAGGTAATTGATCCGTGGGATAAGGGGCTGCGCTTCTTGGGTAATCGGGAGTCGGTGTTCTTTACGGAAGCTGTCCTTTACCATATCGACGATGATGATGGCAGGTCGCATGATGCATTACCCTCCCTCATTGATATTGAAGACACGGCGGGCATTTGCTGTGGTGATGGCCGCCACTTCTGCCATATCCTGCCCCCGAATCTGGGCGATGGTCTCAGCGGTGAATCGCACGAAGGCGGGCTCATTCCGCTTGCCCCGGTGCGGCACGGGGGCGAGAAAAGGGGCGTCAGTCTCTATAATAAACCCCTCCGAAG
Source organism: uncultured Thermodesulfobacteriota bacterium (assembly GCA_964459135.1). Lineage (GTDB taxonomy): Bacteria > Desulfobacterota > B13-G15 > B13-G15 > RBG-16-54-18 > CAYWLI01. The sequence goes on from CAYWLI010000012.1 coordinate 9,393, forward strand.
GCAGCCCCTTTACCACCTCGCGCAGCCCCTGGGCCTTCTGAAAGGTGATAACCCCTGGGATGGATATGACAAAGCCCATATCCAGATATCTTTGGGCTGTTTTCGCATCTCCGGAAAAGCAGTGGATTACCCCTCCCTGCTCCCCAGCCCGCTCCTCCTGAAGGATGGAGATGGTCTCCTGGGTTGCGGAGCGGCTGTGGATGACCAGGGGGAGTCCCAGCTCTTTCCCTATCTGTATCTGTTGGTGGAATCTCTCCTTTTGGATAGCCGGGGGGGAGAGGTTGCGGAAGAAATCGAGGCCGATTTCCCCCCAGGCCTTCACCTTTGGGTGGCGGGCGAGGTCCTGCAGGTCGCCCAGTTCCTTTTTCCCTACCTCGGCGGCATGGTGGGGATGAATCCCTATGATGGCGAAGATGTGTGGATATGCCTCAGCGATTTCCAGCGTCTTTATACAGCTGGCAGGTTCGATGCCAACCGTCAGGATGGTGGTTACCCCTGCCTCCGTGGCCCTCTGGATCACGCGGGGGAGGTCTTTCTCGAACTCGGGCAAATCAAGATGGGCATGGGTATCAATTAACATCAATTCCTCGTGCCTTTTAGCGTGAGACATCTTCTGGTGGACCTGCACGTTGAGGGCAAAAGAGGTGAGAAACGCTCATTGTTCTATTGTTACCTGCGTTGCCCTCATAAGGGTTTCGTCATTGAGATGATATACTTTTACCCGCTCTCCGATGGAGGGATAACGCTGCGGGTGATAACTGGTATGCCACCCTACAAAAAAAGTATATACCTTGCCGGTATGCAGGCTTTGTAACGTTATCGTTCCGCGACGGGTCTCCCTTATGTGGGTTGCCATGATTTTCCCATACACGGCATGAGAGGCTATCTCCCCCGAGGTCTTTTCTCTTTCGATACTGATCTCCTCGCCAGAGCGCCCGAACTTTATTCTCACACCCCTTTTATCTCCGCCGGGGAGTATGACCAGCAAGAAAGCGATAAAGATGAGTCCACTCACGATCCCCGCTATGAAACGCTTGTTTTTCGGAATGTGAGCACGGAGGGAACCCTTCGGCTTCTCCCCTTTTTTCGCCCGGGGGAGGCGCTTTCCACAGTGTTTACAGGCACGTTCAGTTGAGGGAATTCGCTTTCCACATGTGGGACACTTCATCCTCCCGCCTCCTGAGCGGATTGTTGCGTCTTTATATCAGACCGGTTGAGGGATGTCAAACCATCTCCCTGTTGTCCTCTGGTATTTGTCCTTGACAAACGAGGGGGTTTTCTAGGAGATTACTATACAGTGAAAAGGACGAAGCTGACCTTCCTCCTAGAGGGAGGGTATATTCTTATCAGAGGAGGCTAGCATGAGTGCGGATTTCTTTAGCAGGCGGTTTTTGGGTGCCATCTCCTTTCTTACCATTTTCCCCCTTTCGGAACGGGAGGAAGATGCTGTTGACTCCTTGGCCTATTTCCCCCTGGTGGGCTTTTTGCTGGGATGCCTCCTGTGGGTATGCGCCCATGCCTTTGAGGAGGCTTTTTACGCGGCGATCAATGCCCTGTTCATCGTATCGATTTTAACCATCTTGACGAGGGGGCATACGCTTGACGGCTTTTCCGCTACCCTCGATGGTTTGGCCAGGGGGAAGGATGCGGGGGAAATACGGGCAATAATGCGGGAGCCTCAACGAGGGAGCTTCGGGGTAATGGGCCTTGTTTTGGCCTTGCTTGCCAAATATCTCCTCATCAGCCACTTGATCGATGCCGGGAGTTTTCACTCCCTCCTGTTTTTCCCTACCTTGGGGAGGTGGTCAATGGTCTGTTTGGCATGGTTCTACCCCGCCTCACAGGAAGAGGGCAGAGTGGGTTATCCCACCTCGCGAGATTTCTTGTGGGCGACGGGGATCACACTACTATGCTCAATCCTCACGCATGGCTTAGTTGGGCTGGGGATTATGGTTCTGGCATGGGTCCTCATCTATGGTATTGGCCACTACTGTGTCAGAAGGATAGGGGACATCACGGCACAGGTCATGGGAGCAAGTGTGGAACTCATCGAGATCCTTGCACTGGCTCTTTTTGTGGCCCTGCTGGGGGGCCTCTGAGTTTATATCTTATCCTGTGAGTTGGTGAGATCATGCTCTTGCCGTAGTGGGTATATGGAGTTGCGACCAGGAGGTTTCTGTTGGTGCAATTATTACGAAAAAGCCCGTTTTGCTCGCGGTGATCAAACATAACCTAATCCTGATTATACCCCCTTTCCCCTCTATTTGCTTTATTTGACCGATTTTGATAAGGTATGAGGCCGCCGAGGAGAGAGGAGCACCTATGGGCAGTTGTAAGATGGCCATTCTGGGGGCAGGGAATCTGGGCACCACGTTGGCCTTAATGATGTGTGAGAAGGGGCACCGCGTTACCCTTTGGACGATTGAGGGAGATGTGGCAGAGGCCATAGCGGTGGGGAGGGAAAATTCCCGATACCTGTCAGGGCACTACATCCCTCCCGAGATCGATGTTACCATGGAGATGGCCGAGGCCTTACAGGGGGTGGACATTGTAGCCCTCACTATCTCCTCACATGCTGTGAGAGAAGTCTCCCGCCTTATGGCCCCCCATATTGCAACGGGGGTTACTGTGGTCGATTTTGCTAAGGGGATGGAGGTGGAGACCGGTCAACGCATGTCCGAAGTGATCGAGAATGAGGTCCCTCCTGAGAAGAGGAATGGAATCGTAGCCGTTTCAGGTCCCTCTATCGCCTCAGAATTGGTGCGCAAGCTCCCCACAGCGGTGGAGATCTCTTCCAAGGATCCTGTCTGTGTCCAGATGGTCAAGGAGGTTTTTGAGACACCCTTCTTCAGGCTCTCCATCAATGAGGATTTGGCGGGCGTAGAATTGGGAGGGGTCTTCAAGAATGTCTTCGCTATAGGTGCGGGGATCTGTGATGGACTGAATATGGGGGTGAATACCAAGGCCTCTTTCATTACCAAGAGTCTGCAGGAGCTTTCAATGCTGGGGAGCGCTCATGGTGCCCAGCCACTTACCTTTATGGGGCTTGCAGGGTTAGGAGACTTGATTGTTACGTGTACGAGTGAATATAGCCGCAACAGGAGGTTTGGTGAGAAGATAGGGGATGGACTTTCCATTGAAGAGGCCCAAAAAGAAATAGGGCAGGTGATTGAGGGGATCAGGGCTACCAAAGTCGCCTACAGGGCGGGTATGGATTTTCATCTGGAGCTTCCTATTGTTGAGCAGATCTATCGCGTCCTGTATGAGGAGGGGGCTCCGCGCGAGGCTGTTTACCAATTTATGGTTTGAACGGTGACAGCAGAAAATATTGAATACTATAATTTTTCATGGTGTCTGTTTTTTTGAGCAACTATTGAATATACCGTTGCGGCAATAGGAAGGCTCAAAAACGCGGACCACTGAACCTCTCTTTGCATCGTGTATATTTTTGGGGAGCCTTGCGTAACTGCTGGGGGGATTGCTGCATGAAGAATACAAGGGGTTCTTATCCCATTACGGAATGGCCGCAGGCTGATCGTCCACGGGAGAAGCTCTTGGAGCAAGGACCGGAGTCCCTCTCTGACGCAGAGCTGCTGGCCATCATTCTGCGGACCGGGGATGGTACGAGCGGCAGGACCGCCCTCGATCATGCCCGTCAGCTCATAAAGACATTTAAGAATTTTCGCAGCCTTGCTTCAGTGACGAGCGCTGAGCTGTATAACCTCAAAGGGGTCGGCCCGGCCAAGGCGGCAGCGGTGATGGCGGCCATGGAGATTTCCCGTCGGTATGCCACGGAACGGTTTCCCCAGGGGAAGGTTTTTAGTCACAGCAAAGATGTCTTCGCCCACTTTCACCAACGTTTACGGGACAGAAAGAAGGAGTGCTTCTTCATTCTTTTGTTAGACAGCAAGAACAGGGCCATCAGAGAGGAACGGGTCTCAGAGGGGACCTTGACCAGTTCTTTGGTCCACCCGCGGGAGGCCTTTGCCCCTGCGGTCAGAGATTCTGCTGCGTCGTTGATCCTGGTGCATAATCATCCCAGTGGCGACCCTACGCCGAGCCGGGAGGATGAGGAGATCACTCGTCGTCTCGTGGAGGGGGGCACACTGCTCGGCATCGGTGTTCTGGATCACATCATTATCGGCCAGGGAGGTTACTATAGCTTCGCCAATGAAGGAAGACTGAGAGGGGATCAGTGAGATGAAAGCAAATGTTTTCCCACTGAGGACGCATACAAAGAGGCGTTTTGATCCAGAGGCTCTTACCCAGGCAGAGCTAGATATCATGAAGGAAAAGGCAGAGGCCTTGGGGCGAGTAGGGGGGAGGTTGGATGAAAGCCTACGGAGGATCAGGATCTTAGAGCAGCGGATTACGATGCTGGAGCGGGAAGGGGTCGCAGGAAGTGAACTCCCTCATGAAAGAGTTTAACCAGGTCCGCCAGAGGGCCCTGCGCTACCTTCACTACCTTATTATTCAGCGGGAGGCCATAGGGTTCCGCCGGCACGCGAATGTCAGGGGGATGTATCAAATCCCCCCTAAAAAGAGATTTATTGCGGAAGCAGCAGTACGAGAGGGTCAGCACCCATAACGATATGGCTGGGGTGGTAAGTGCTGGCATCTGTTCCTATTGCTTCCAGGTCGATGATGTTCGGTTCACTGGATACGACACCATGAAAACCTTCGTGGCGAAGGAGACTGCAGGAGGCACGGGAAGGACTATCAATGGGAGATAAATTGCAGCGGTTGCATCAATTGGTGCAGAGCAAACGCAAGGTGCTGATCGTTACCCACACCAACCCTGATCCCGACTCCATCGCCAGCGCCTATGCCCTGCGCCATCTCTTTGCCTCGTGGGGGATAAACTCCGTGCTCGTCTACGGAGGGATCATCGGGCGTGCGGAGAACAAGGCCATGATCAATAGATTGCGGATCCCGATACGGTCTATTCAAACGGTCAATCCCTTTAATTTTACGGTGGTCTCCATGGTGGATGCCCAGCCATTTGGAGGGAACGCTCCGCTCCCCCCCTCCCTTCTGCCTAGTATTGTGATCGATCATCATCCTGCGAGAAAGATCTCACGGCTCAAAGAGGTTTCCTTTGTAGATATCAGATCGGACTATGGGAGTACGTCCACCATACTGGCAGAGTATCTCATCGAGGAGGGGATTGAGCTGAATCGAAAGCTGGCAACGGCTTTGTACTACGGGATTATGTCTGATACGAGGGATTTAGGAAGAAATGCCAATGAGGTGGATGTGCGGATATCAGCTCAGCTCTATCCTAAGGTCTTGGTAAAAACCCTCTCGCAAATTGAACATCCCCGCCTCCCGAGGGAGTATTTTCGGATCCTCCAAGCAGCCCTCGAGCGGACGATGTGGTATCCTTCCAAGGGGGTCTTGATCAGCGACCTCGGAGCTATTACGGACCCTGATATGGTGCCCCTCATCGCCGATTTTTTGATCCATACAGATGGGGTGAGATGGATTCTCGTCCTCGGAGAGAGGGTCCATGAGGCATTTTTTTCCCTGCGGACGACAGGCTATCACCAAGGGAATGCCGATAGGATGGCCCGTACTCTGATTAGGGGGATAGGGGGAGGGAGCGCAGGGGGGCATGAGAATATTGCAGGGGGGCGGATGGAGTTGGCTTCCCCCCAGAGCAGAGAGGAGGTTACGAAGAAGCTGAAGGAACGGTTTCTCAAGCGCTTAGGGTGTGAGATATCAAAAGGGATTCCTTTTGTGTAAACGCGAGAGGAGGAGTGTTCTATGGAGATCAAGACAGTGAGGCTCGAGATCCCAGAGGGAAGTAATATTATTTTAGGACAGAGCCATTTTATCAAGACGGTGGAGGACCTCTATGAAGTGATCACTGGCGGGGTGTCGGGGGCAAAATTCGGCATCGCCTTTTGTGAGGCCTCAGGCCATTGCCTCATCAGATCAGAGGGGAATGACCCCGATTTGATTGCGGTTGCGCAGAAGAATGCGGCTGAGGTGGCGGCCGGCCACACCTTCCTTGTTGTGCTCAAAGATGCCTTTCCCATACATGTCTTGAACGCCATCAAGATGTGTCAGGAGGTGTGTACCATCTACTGTGCTACCGCCAACCCGGTTGAGGTGATTATCGCCCAGACTGATCAGGGGCGGGGTATTTTGGGGGTGATCGATGGTGCATCTCCCAAGGGGATTGAAGACAAAGAGGATGTGCAGTGGCGCAAGAAACTGCTGAGGGATTTCGGTTATAAGCTATGATTTCTTCTGAGGGCCCTTTTCTTTTTTCTTGGCGGGCTTTTTGCTCGCCTTTTCTTTTGCTTCCTGAACCTCTGGGGGGATGAGCTCAACGATGGCAAGGGCTGCTCCATCACCCGGACGATTTCTAGTCTTGAAGATGTGGGTATACCCCCCATTCCTGCCCGTAAAACGAGGGGCGATCTTATCAAAGAGTTTATGGGCCACCTTTTTGTTGTTGATGACGCTGAGGGCCTGACGGCGGGCGTGCAGGTCTCCCCTCTTCCCCAAGGTGATGAGACGTTCGGCAAGACTGCGTACCTCTTTGGCCTTGGCTTCGGTGGTCTCAATACGCTCATGTTCCAAGAGGGAGGTGACCATATTGCGCAGCATCATGAGGCGATGACTGCTAGTGCGGTTGAGTTTTCTTCCGGCCTTGCGGTGTCGCATGAGCTTTTCCTCAGTCCTCTTTCTCGGATTGTTCTTGAGTGGAGAGGAGACTATCTATGCTCATTCCCAACCGGAGGCCCATCCCCTCCAAGACCTCTTTTATCTCATTAAGGGATTTCCTGCCGAAGTTCTTGGTCTGTAGGATTTCCTGTTCCGTCTTTTGGACTAATTCTCTAATGGTTTGTATACTGGCATTCTTCAGGCAGTTGGCCGATCTGACTGACAACTCGAGTTCATCTACGCCTTTGGTCAGTAGCTCACGCAGCTTCTCCAATTCCCTTTTCTTTTTTTCTTCGTTATCCTCGCTGGGAAGTTCCTCTGGGAGTTCCTCGAAGTTGATAAATATGTTCAGTTGATCCTTGAGGATTTTGGCTGCGAGTGCCACCGTATCATCAGGCTTGATAGACCCATTGGTCCAGACCTCAAGGGTGAGTTTGTCATAGTCAGTGATCTGTCCCACGCGCGCATTGGTTACGGTATAATTCACCTTCTTGATAGAGGTAAAGATGGCGTCGATGGGGATGGTCCCTATCGGCATATCCTCTTCTTTGTTTCTCTCGGCGGTGACATACCCCTTGCCCATCTTTACTGTCAACTCCATCTTCAACGAGGCTCCTTTGTCGAGAATAGCGATGTGCTGCTGTGGGTTGACCACCTCTACATCGGCATCGGTAATGATGTCCGCTGCGGTGACTTCTTTTCCCCCCTTGCCCTCTATCCTCACGATCTTAGGACCGGGACCGTGCAGCTTGAAGACAACCTCCTTCAGATTGAGGATGAGATCGGTCACATCCTCCTTGACCCCGGGCAGGACAGAGAATTCATGCAGGCTTCCATCTATCTTGACCGCCGTGATGGCTGCACCCTGAATGGATGACAGTAAGATCCTCCTGAGAGAGTTTCCCAGCGTGATGCCGAAGCCTCGTTCCAGGGGTTCAGCGACGAATTTCCCGTAGTAATCGGTGAGGGTCTCCTCATCAATCTCTAGCCTTTTCGGTTTGATCAAGGCCTTCCAATTCTTCTCATGTATCTCCATAGCCCTTCAATTTCCTCCTGAGCTATACTGAATTTTTATTTGGAGTATAGCTCTACGATAAGTTGCTCTTGGATGGGAGGGGTCGTTAATTCCTCTCGATTGGGCCATCCTTTGACTATTCCCCTGAGGCTATCCTGTTCCATCTCCAGCCATTGGGGTATGCCCCTCCTGGCTACCCCCTCAGCGGCTTCTTTGATCCGATCCATACCTCGACTCTTTTCCTTGACCTCGATGACGTCGTTGGGTCGCACGAGATACGAGGGGATATTTACCTTGCGCCCGTTGATTGAAAAGTGGCCGTGTCCCACCAATTGTCGTGCCTCCTGTCGGGACGTAGCCAAACCAAGCCGGTAAACCGTATTATCAAGTCGCCGTTCCAAGAGGATCAGGAGGTTCGTTCCCGTAATGCCCTTTTGTCTGTCGGCCTTTTCAAAGTAGTTACGGAACTGCCTCTCCGATATCCCGTATAATCGTTTGACCTTTTGTTTTTCTCTCAGTTGGATGCCATAATCAGAGAATTTTACTCGGCGTTGGCCATGTTGTCCGGGTGGATACCCCCGGCGATCAAAGGCACACTTGTCAGTATAGCATCGTTCACCCTTCAAAAAGAGTTTCATTCCTTCTCTGCGGCACAGTCGACAAACCGAATCTTTGTATCGCGCCACGTTACACCCTCCTACGCTTTGGAGGCCTGCAGCCATTGTGTGGTATCGGTGTGACGTCCTTGATCATATGGACCTTCATCCCCGCTGCCTGCAGGGCTCGCAGGGCGGCCTCCCTTCCTGCTCCGGGGCCCTTCACGTAGACATCCACCGATTTCATCCCTTGGTCCATTGCCTTTTTTGCGGCAGTCGATGCAGCTAGTTGGGCGGCAAACGGTGTTCCCTTGCGCGACCCCTTGAAGCCCTGCGTCCCCCCACTGGCCCACGCAATGGTATTCCCCTGGTCATCGGTGAAGGTCACAATGGTGTTGTTGAAGGTAGCATGGATGTGGACGATCCCCGTAGGGATATTCAGCTTCGTCTTCTTCCGTGCACCTTTTTGATCCCTCTTGGCCATGCAGTCCTCCTATTTCTTCTTTCCGATTACTCCCCGACGAGGTCCTTTGCGAGTCCTGGCATTGGTATGAGTGCGCTGCCCTCTCACCGGGAGGGATCGGCGATGGCGCAGCCCGCGATAAGACCCGAGGTCCATGAGCGCCTTAATATTCATGGCGATTTCCCTTCTCAGCTCTCCCTCGACCTTACAGGTGCTGTCGATGATCCCCCGAATCTGAACCACCTCCGACTCCGTCAGTTCGTCGGCCTTCTTATTCCAGTCGATCCCGGCCTCAGCCAAGATCTTCTGAGACGTCGTACGGCCGATGCCGTAAATGTAGGTGAGAGCGATCTCTACCCTTTTGTCCTTTGGTAAGTCAACTCCTGCGATCCTCGGCACTGCTGTTTCCCTCCTAGCCTTGTCTCTGTTTGTGCTTTGGGTTTACACAAATGACTCTGACGACACCCTTGCGCTTGATGATCTTACATTTGTCACAGATCTTCTTCACCGAAGATCTCACTTTCATTGCGATCCTCCCTCCGTGGTCTTTCTCCGTACCGAGGTTTTCTTCTCTCGATAGGTAATCCTCCCCCTGCTGAGGTCATAGGGGGAGAGTTCCACCGTTACCCTGTCCCCCGGAAGGATCTTGATGTAATGCATCCTCATCTTTCCGGAGATGTGGGCCAACACCCTGTGACCGCCCTCCAACTCCACCCTGAACATGGCGTTGGGGAGGGTTTCCGTAACCGTACCTTCTACTGATAGGGCTTCTGCCTTGGGCATGGAGATGTTTCCGTTATTCCCCGGCCGCCTTCACGATCCTCTGAAAGATCTCCTCTATCGCGCCTACTCCCTCGATGGGACGCAGAAGGCCTTTTTCCCTATAGTATGCAATCAGGGGAGCGGTCTGCTCTTCGTAAACCTGAAGCCGTGCCCTGATCGTTGCCTCTTGATCGTCATCCCGCTGATACAGGTCCCCCCCGCATTGATCACATATGCCATCCTTTTTGGGGGGATTGAACATAAGATGAAACATAGCTCCGCACGTTCGACAGGTTCTCCTCCCTGTCAGGCGCCTGAGCAACTCCTCGTTGTCCACCTCTATGCTGATGACGTGGTCTATTCCCCGTTTCATCTCCCCTAAGGTGACATCGAGGGCCTCGGCCTGGGGGAGGGTGCGAGGAAAACCATCCAGGATGAATCCCCCCTTGCAGTCAGCGGCCATGAGCCTCTCTCGAACGATACCCACCACAACCTCATCAGGGACCAGTTTTCCCTGGTCCATGTACCCTTGTGCCTCCACCCCTAAGGGGGTTCGCTCCTTTACCGCCCCCCTAAGAATATCACCGGTGGATATCTGAGGGATGTGGTATTGTTCCGCTATCTTCTGGGCCTGAGTACCCTTACCTGAGCCGGGCGGACCGAGCAAGATTACATTCATCGCTTTGCCTTACCCATCCTCTCTATCTGCCACGACCTTTAAGCCTCCCCCCACTAATCAGCCCTTCATAGTGTCTGGTCAGCATGTGGGACTCTATCTGCTGGACGGTATCCAGGGCCACCCCTACCACGATGAGCAGGGCTGTTCCCCCGAAGTAAAAGGGGACATTGAACCTGGCGATCAGGAAAGTGGGCAGGACACATACGGCGGCCACATAGATGGCCCCCCCCAACGTGATGCGGGTGAGGACCCGATCGATATAATCGGCAGTGGTCCTCCCCGGCCTGATACCGGGGATGAACCCGCCGTACTTTTTCATGTTGTCAGCTACATCCACGGGATTGAAGACCACCGCAGTATAAAAGTAGCAGAAAAAGATGATAAAGCCCACGTATATGATGTTATAGGCTAAGGTAGTGGGCGCAAGCCACTTCGTGGCAATGGTTTGCATCAATGGATGATTCACAAAGTTGGCGATGGTGGCGGGGAATACGAGGAGTGATGAGGCGAAGATGGGGGGGATGACGCCTGCGGTGTTGATCTTCAAGGGGAGGTGGGTGCTCTGCCCCCCATACATCCTTCTGCCGATGATCCGTTTGGCATATTGGACAGGTATTCGACGATGAGACGTCTCCATGAAGACGATGAAGCCTACCACAGCGACCATGAAGACGAGGATACCTAATATGATGATGGGCCCTATTTCCCCTGTCCTCATCAGCCGAAGGGTGTTGCCCACCGCAGCGGGCATGCTCGCTACGATCCCCGCAAAGATGATCAGGGAGATTCCGTTACCGATGCCCCGTTCGGTGATCTGTTCCCCCAACCACATCAGAAAGGAGGTGCCGGCAGCCAGGGTGATCACCGTCATGAGGCGAAAGGCCCACCCGGGATTGATGACCACAGGAGCGCCATCCATTCCCTGCTGGCCTTCCATCCACATGGCGATGCCGAATCCTTGGATGATGCTCAGGATGACCGTGCCGTACCTCGTGTACTGGACTATTTTTTTCCTCCCCATCTCCCCCTCTTTCTGTAGTCGCTCGAGATAGGGGACCACCACTGTGAGCAATTGGAGGATAATGGAGGCGCTGATATAGGGCATAATACCGAGGGCAAAGACGGACAGGCGTTTGAGCGCGCCACCGGCAAACATATTAAAGAACCCAAACAAGGTGCCGCTTGTCTGATCAAAGAATGAGGCGAGGGCCGCACTGTCGATCCCCGGGGTGGGGATGTGACACCCCACCCGATAGACCGCCAGCAGCAGGAAGGTGACTATAATGCGCCTCTTTAACTCCGGTATCTTGAAAATATTGCCGAAAGCTGCCATTGCTAGGCCATCTCGACTTTCCCCGAGGCCGCCTCAATCTTCTTTCGGGCCGACTCGGTAAATTTGTGGGCCCTCACTGTGAGGGGGATTTTCAGTTCGCCATCTCCCAATATCTTCACCCCGTCATAGAGTTTTTTGGCCAGCCCCGCTTTCCGCAAGGCCTCGAAGTCCACCACCTCACCCTCTGAAAAACGGTTGAGGTCTCTGATATGGACCAGGGCGAAACGCTTTTTAAATATATTTCTGAAGCCCCGTTTGGGCAAGCGTCTCTGTAAGGGCATCTGCCCCCCCTCAAAACCGGGGGAGATATGAGCACCACTGCGTGACTTTTGCCCCTTATGGCCCTTGCCTGCCGTCTTTCCGTGACCGGAGCCGGGGCCTCTGCCTACGCGCTGAGACCTTTTTCGTGCCCCTGGGGGCGGGTTGAGCTTTCCTAACATCTTATGGTAGTACCTCCACGAGGTGGGAGACCTTGTTGATCATCCCCCAAGTCTCCGGCGTATCCTGCAAGACCACCACCTTGTTCATCTTGGTCAGACCCATGCCGCGCAGGACCGCGCGATGTTTGCGCGGACGCCCGATGCTACTGCGAATCAATTTGATTTTTACGTATCCTTTTTCTGTGCTCATTTATTGCCTCAGGATCGCTTCCACCTCAATCCCCCGCTTCTGGGCGATTTCGGAGGAGGTCTTGAGCTGTTTGAGCCCCTCAAAGGTGGCCTTGACCAGGTTGTGAGGGTTATTGGAACCGAGGGACTTGGTCAGAATATTCTGTATCCCCGCTACCTCTACCACCGCCCGGACTACTGCCCCGGCGATGACTCCGGTTCCTTCCGAGGCCGGCCTCAGGATGACCTTGCCCGCCCCGAATTTACCCATTACCATATAGGGTATGGTGGCATTGATGATGGGGACCTGTATGAGGTTCTTTTTTGCAAGTTCTATCCCCTTGCGAATGGCCTCGGGGACCTCATGGGCCTTCCCCAGGCCGCTGCCCACCGTACCGTTTCCATCTCCCACGACAACCAACGCGCTGAAGCGGAATCGTCGTCCCCCTTTCACCACCTTTGCTACCCTGCTGATGTGCACGACCCGATCGATTAATTCTTGTTCTGTGGAATCTAACGCCTCCACCATGTGCTCCTCTCTCAAAATTCAAGACCTTTTTGACGCGCAGCCTCCGCCAGCGTCTTTATCCTGCCGTGGTAAAGAAATCCATTGCGATCGAAGACTACCTTCTTTATTCCCCGATCCAGAGCCTCTTGGGCTAAAAGTTCACCAACAGCCTTGGCCGCCTCGGTGTTACCCGTGGTCTTTACTTTGCTCCGCAATTCTTTACTGAGGGTCGAGGCTGCTGCGAGGGTCTGGCCAGTGTTGTCGTTGATGACTTGGGCATAGATATGCCTTAGGCTTCTGTATACGGTGAGACGCGGTCGCTCTGCGGTCCCTTGCACCTTTTTTCTGACCCGCTGTTTTCTCCTCGATCTCCCCTGTAATCTCTTTACAGCCACTCCCGTGCTCCTTACGCTTTTGCCTTGCCCGCCTTCCGACGGACCTGTTCTCCTACATATCTGATTCCCTTGCCTTTGTAGGGCTCGGGTTTTCTGAAACTCCTGATCTCGGCGGCCACCTGTCCGACCTGTTGTTTATCGATTCCTTTGACCGTAATCTTATTCTGCTTGTCTACTTCAACCTCGATACCCTCGGGGATAGGATAGATCACGGGGTGTGAGTATCCCAGGCTCAATTGGAGGTTTCTCCCTTGCAGGGCCGCCCGGTATCCTATCCCCACGATCTCCAGCCCTTTTTCAAACCCCGCGGTAACGCCTGTTACCATATTGGCGATCAAGGTCCTGGACAAGCCATGGAGGGAGCGTTCCCGCTTTGCATCCCCCTTCCGTTTGACGTGGATCACCCCATCCTCGACCTGAATGGAGATGCCCTCGGGTATGGCATGGGACAGGGCCCCTTTGGGGCCTTTTACCTCCACCGTAGATCCCGCTCGTTTGATCTCGACCCCCTGGGGGATCGGTATGGGCGCCTTTCCTATCCTGGACATCTAATCCTCTCTTCGGCAACTACCACACATAGCACATGACTTCCCCTCCAACTCCGGCTTGGCGCGCAGCGCGATCCGTCATCACCCCTTTGGAGGTGGAGAGGATGGCGATTCCCATGCCGCTCAACACGGAAGGGATTTCATCTTTGGCGACGTAGACCCGCCGGCTCGGTTTGCTTACCCGCTGCAGGTTGGCAATCACACTCCCCTCATTATCGTCATATTTGAGGGATAGTTTGATGATTCCTTGTTTGTTGTCGGGAACAAGCGCAAAGTCTTGGATATACCCCTCTTCCTTGAGAATTTCAGCGATCCGTGCCTTCACCTTAGAAGAGGGAATTTCCACCTCTATTTTTTTAGCCATAATGGCATTGCGTATCTTGGTCAACATGTGAGCTATAGGATCAGTCATACTCATAGATGTGCTCCTTACCCTCTACCAACTTGACTTGATAACACCCGGAATATCCCCTTGGAGGGCCAACTTTCTCAGACAGATGCGGCACATATTGAACTTTCGGTAAAAGGCCCGGGATCTTCCGCAGACAGGACATCGGTTATATTTTCTCACCCTAAAATTCTTCGGCCGCTGGGCCTTAATGATTAATGCCTTTCTCGCCACAAGAACCTCCTTACCGTCGGAAGGGCATGCCCATGAGTCTGAGCAGTTCCCTTCCCTCCTCATCGGTCTTGGCTGTGGTTACGATAACGATATTCATCCCTTTGATCTTATCGATCTTATCATAATCTATCTCAGGGAAAATGATCTGCTCTCTGATCCCCAGAGAGTAATTGCCTCTGCCATCAAAGGCATGAGGGGAGAACCCACGAAAGTCCCTCACTCGGGGCAAGGCCACATTGATGAGTCTGTTCAAGAACGCAAACATCCGTTCTTTTCTCAGGGTCACCATGCAGCCGATGGGCATGCCGACCCTCAGTTTGAACTGGGCAATAGATCGTTTGGCCTTGGTGATGACCGGCCGCTGTCCCGTGATGACGGCGATCTCCTCCGTGGCGGAGTCAAGGATCTTGATGTTCTGGATTGCCTCCCCCAGTCCCATGTTGATGACGATCTTGTCCAGCTTGGGGACTTGCATGATATTGGTATAGTTAAAGTGCTTCATCAGGGCTGGGACCACTTCCTTATTATATAATTCATGCATATGCAGTATCACTCCCTACTCAAGAAAGAGCCTCTTAATCGATGGCCTCCCCGCACTTCCTGCAGATCCGGATCTTTTTTCCGTCCTCCAAGACCTTTTTCCCTATCCGCGTGGGGAGGTTGCACTTGCCGCAGAGCAGTTGGACATTTGAGATACGGATGGGGGCCTCTTTTTCCACGATGCCTCCCTTTCCATGGGGGCCACCGGCCCTAAGGTGCCGCTTGGCAAAGTTGAGTCGCTCGATGATCACCGCCTCCTTTTTGGGGAGGACCCTGAGCACCTTACCCGACTTCCCCCGGTCCTTGCCCGCAACCACCATCACGGTGTCGTTTTTCTTGAGTAATACCTTTTCCATAGCGCTTTCGTTGCCGTATATTCAGAGTACCTCCGGGGCCAGGGAGATGATCTTCATGAACTTTTTTGCTCGCAGTTCCCTGGCCACGGGGCCGAAGATTCGGGTGCCAATGGGTTCATTCTGTGGGTTGATTAACACGGCAGAATTGTCGTCGAATTTGATATACGTACCATCGGACCTCCTGATCCCGCTTTTGGTCCTCACCACCACGGCCTTCACCACGTCCCCCTTCTTTATCTTGGCATTGGGGATGGCGTCTTTTACCGAGACCACGATCACATCCCCCAACGAGGCGTATTTTCTCCGTGAACTCCCCAAGACCTTGATACAGCCGACCTTTCTCGCCCCCGAGTTGTCGGCCACATCCAACATGGTCCTCATTTGAATCATGACTGTTCGTTAGACCTCCGGTGCCTTTGTGATGATCTCTTTGACATTCCATCTCTTGGTCTTGCTGAGGGGACGGGTCTCTACGATCAAGACCTTGTCGCCGGCGTTACACGCATTCTCCTCGTCGTGGGCCTTATAGCTGGTGTAACGTTTGATATATTTCTTGTAGATAGGGTGTTGGGTCATGCGTTGTACCTTGACGGTCACCGTCTTGTTCATTTTATCGCTGACCACGATTCCTATCTCACGCTTTTGCTGCCCCCTCCTTTTCATTCTTGTCCTTTCCCTTTCTCTCGTAACACGGTCTTGACTCTGGCGATATCGCGTTTGACCTGGGTTAGACGCATGAGATTTTCAAGTTGTCCGGTGGCGCGCTGGAACCTGAGATTAAAGAGTTCTTCCTTAAGATCCTTCTCTTTGTGAGAGAGCTCATCAATACTCAATTCACGCAGTTCCCGTGCCCTCATCATATTTCCTCCCGGGACACAAATCGGGTAGGGATGGGGAGTTTGTGCGCGGCGAGTCGAAAGGCCTCTTTTGCCCTTTCTTCAGGAACGCCCTCCATCTCGTAGAGGATGCAACCTGACCTCACCGTGGCCACCCATCCCTCTACGGTTCCCTTCCCCTTCCCCATCCTGGTCTCAGCGGGTTTCTTGGTGAAGGGTTTGTCCGGGAAGATGCGTATCCAGATCCTTCCCGTCCGTTTGATGAAACGGGTCATGGCGATACGGGCTGCTTCGATCTGACGGTTGGTGATCCATCCGCCTTCCAAGGCCTGGAGGCCGAAATCGCCGAAACTGAGTTCGGTACCCGCTTGGGCCTTTCCTCTGATCCTTCCCTTCTGTTGCTTGCGGTATTTGGTCTTTTTCGGTGCCAGCATCGTATTCTATTTCTTTTTAAGAAGATTCATTTTCGCGGGGGGAGAGGACCTCCCCGTTAAATATCCATACCTTGACTCCTATTATGCCGTAGGTAGTCCTTGCCTCGGCAAAGCCGTAGTCGATATCGGCACGAATGGTGTGCAGGGGAACTCTTCCTTCTCGATACCACTCCCGGCGGGCCATCTCATGCCCCCCCAATCTCCCCGCGCACGCGATCTTTATCCCCTGTGCCCCCAGCCTGAGGGCAGAGGTCACACTGCGTTTCATGGCCCTCCGAAAGGCCACCCGCCGCACCAACTGGAAGGCCACGTTCTCGGCCACGAGCTGGGCATCGGTTTCCGCTTTCCTGATTTCCTTGATATTGATGATGATCTCCTTTTTCGTCAAGGCCTGGAGTTCGTTTTTGAGGTTTTCCACCTCCGATCCCTTTTTGCCGATGATGATACCTGGCCGAGCGGTGTAGATATTTATCTTTACTTTGCTCGCCTTGTTGGCCACCCGCTCTATCTCTACCGAGGAAACTGCCGCGTGGGAGAGCTTGGTTTTGACGTAGTTCCGGATGGTCATATCTTCGTGCAAGAGGGTGGCGTAATCCCTCTCGGCGAACCACGTGGAATTCCAAGTCTTTATCGTCCCCAGTCTAAACCCGATGGGATGTACCTTTTGTCCCACGCCGTCACCTCCCTGTTTTATTTTTCATCCAAGACCACCGTTACGTGGCTGGTTCTTTTTCTGACCATCGTAGCCCTCCCCATAGCCCTCGGTATGTACCGCTTTTGGGTGGGGCCACCATCAACTGAAATCCGCTTGACCTTGAGGGTGTCCACGTCCATCTGATTATTCTGCTGGGCGTTGGCCACGGCGGAGTTAATCACTTTGGTCAAGGTCTTGGCAAAGGCCTTCTTGGTAAAGGCCAGTATGTTCAAGGCCTCCTCCACTTTTTTGCCCTTGACGAGATCGGTCACCAATCTGGCCTTCCGAGGTGAAACCCTGACATATCGCGCTTTAGCCGTGACCTCCATTGTTCCTCCAGCCTCTAATGCTTTCCTTTGACCACCTTGGTTTTTCTATCCCCGGAATGGCTGTGGAAGGTTCGAGTCGGGGCGAATTCCCCCAGTTTATAGCCCACCATGTCCTCGGTGATAAAGACGGGGATGAATTTTTTTCCGTTGTGGACCGCTATGGTTAAGCCCACCAATTCAGGGGTAATAGTGGACCTCCGAGACCAGGTCTTAATTACCTTGTCGCCTGAACCCTCTTGGGACTTAGCGATCCTTTTCAAAAAACTGGGATCGATATAGGGACCTTTTTTGAGAGAACGTACCACAACTCCTCCTGTCTATTCCAAGGGTTTAACCTTATTTCCTCTTCTTAACGATGTATTTATCGGTGGCCTTGTTTTTCCTCGTTTTGTATCCCTTGGCGGGAATTCCCCACGGACTGACCGGGTGCCTTCCCCCAGAGCTTTTACCCTCTCCTCCACCGAGGGGATGATCGACCGGATTCATGGCCACACCCCGCACATGGGGGCGTTTCCCCAGCCATCGGGACCTGCCCGCCTTGCCGACGGAGATATGGTCGTGTTCCAGGTTACTTAGCTGCCCGATGGTGGCGTAGCACTCTTGATGCACCAGGCGTATCTCTCCCGAGGGGAGCCGCACGTGGGCATACTTCCCCTCTTTTGCCATGATCCTTCCCTGTCCGCCGCCACTTCTGATCAACTGTCCTCCCTTTCCTATTTTCAGCTCCACATTGTGGATGAGGGTCCCCAGGGGGATATTCTTCAGGGGGAGAGCGTTGCCGAGCTCGATTTCAGTTTTTTCCCCTGTCATGACCGTTGCCCCCACCTTAAGATCGAGGGGAGCAAGGATATATCGCTTTTCTCCGTCGGCGTAGTGCAACAGGGCGATCCGGGCGGAACGGTTTGGGTCATACTCGATGCCCGCCACCGTGGCAGGCACCCCGATCTTATCCCTCCTCACGAAATCGATCACCCGGTACTTTCGCTTGTGTCCTCCGCCCCTAAACCTGACGGTCATCCTCCCGTTATTGTTTCTTCCTCCGCTTTTTTTCAGAGGACGGAGGAGGCTGCGCTCAGGTTCAGTACGGGTGATCTCCTCAAAGGTGGAAACCGTCTGAAATCTTCTGCCCGGGGATGTCGGTTGGTATTTTTTGATGCCCATGCGTCGGATCTCCTGCGGTTACGCCCCCTCAAAGAATTCAACGTGGTCCCCCGGTCTCAAGGTGACCACCGCCTTTTTCCAATCGGAGCGTTTGCCCATGGTGCGTCCTATTCTCCGGGGTTTCCCCTTCATGTTGGAGACATGTACTTCGAGGACCTTTACCTTGAGGAGGCGCTCCACCGCCTCCTTGATCTCCGCCTTATTGGCCCCCCGATCGACGACAAAGGAAACCTTATTCTCCTTTTCCTTGAGGATATTCGCCTTCTCAGTGATCAAGGGGCGCTTGATTATCTGGTAGATATCCTTCATGCCTTCAATCTCTCTTCGATCTTCTCGATAGCGGGTTTCACAATGACCAGGTGCTCGTACTTGAGGATATCAAATATGTTAAGTCCGTTATGCCTCAAGACCTT
Organism: uncultured Thermodesulfobacteriota bacterium; assembly: GCA_964459135.1. Classification (GTDB taxonomy): domain Bacteria; phylum Desulfobacterota; class B13-G15; order B13-G15; family RBG-16-54-18; genus CAYWLI01. The sequence continues at coordinate 28,360 of CAYWLI010000012.1, forward strand.
GACACCGGGTACATTGCGAGCGGATCGTTCTAGGTTGACATTCTCGCCATCGATCACGATCAAGGCATGTTTGATCCCCAAACCCTCCATAGCCTCGACAAATGCCTTGGTTTTTATCTCTGGAGCGGGAAAATCCTCGATCAGGAGAAGTTTGCCCTCTTGGTATCGGAGGCTGAGGGCCGACCGCAAAGCTGCCTTGCGGACCTTTTTGGGGAGGGGATAGCCGTAGTCCCGAGGATGGGGGCCGAAGATGGTACCACCCCCCCGCCACAGGGGAGATCTACTGGTTCCAGCGCGTGCCCTGCCCGTTCCTTTTTGCCTCCACGGCTTGTGACCTCCACCTCTTACCGACGCTCGTTCCTTTGTCGAGGCGGTTCCGCGACGCCTCGTGGCCAATTGCCACGTGGTGACCTCATGGAAGAGATGTGTTTTAACAGGGGCGCCGAAAATGTGGTCCTGCAACTTCAGCGTCCCCACCTTTTTCTTCTGTAGATTGTAGAGGTCGCACGTTGGCATTTAGTCTTGATCCTCTTGCGGGGTTTCTTGTTTTTCGCTTGGCGTTTCGTTGAGAGCCTGCCTCTTTTTGGCTTCCCTGATGATCACGATGGAGTTCGTCGCACCAGGGACGGCCCCCTTTATCAAGAGGAGATTTTGCTCCGGTTTTATATCGGCGATAGTGAGATTCTGTAAGGTAACCCGGCTGTTACCGAAGTGTCCGGGCATCTTTACCCCCTTAAAGGTCCTTGATGGAGTAGCAGATGAACCAATGGACCCGCCGTGTCTGAAGTATTCATGGGTCCCGTGGGAGCCCGGGAAACCTCTGAAGCCGTGGCGCTTTATGACCCCGGTAAACCCTCTTCCTTTACTTGTGCCGGTTACATCGACGTAATCCCCGACCTTGAAGTTTTCCAGCGTTATCTCCTGTCCCACGGTATATTCCCCGATTTCGCCGACCGGGAACTCCTTGATGACATAAAAGGGTCCTGCCCCGCTCTTTTGAAAGTGCCCTGCAAGGGGGCGGTTGACCCGGTGGGGTTTTTTCTTCGAGAAACCGAGCTGGAGGGCGTTGTACCCCTCTTTTTCCTTGGTCTTGATCTGGACGATTGCACAGGGGCCTGCTTCAATGACCGTGATGGGGACGACGTTGCCACCTTCACCGAAGACCTGCGTCATCCCGAGTTTTCGTCCGATAATACCCTTTAGCATGGGGGAAGCTCCGTCACAACTTGATCTCCACATCGACTCCGGCAGCAAGCTCCAATCGCATGAGGGCGTCAACTGTCTGTTGGGTCGGTTCGAGGATGTCGATCAGGCGCTTGTGCGTCCTGATCTCAAACTGCTCCCTCGATTTCTTATCGATATTCGGCGACCTGAGCACACAAAACTTATTGATCCTGGTAGGCAACGGTATGGGACCTGCCATCCGCGCCCCGGTTCTTCTCACGGCGTCGACGATCTCCTGAACCGATTGATCGAGCAGTTTATGATCAAACGCCTTAAGACAGACCCTGATGCGATCGTTGGCCATCCTCAGTTCCCCTTATTCCACGACCTCGGTGACGACCCCTGCTCCTACGGTGCGGCCACCCTCCC
>CAYWLI010000013.1:0-3170 GCA_964459135.1 uncultured Thermodesulfobacteriota bacterium
AAGGTCGTGCAAGATCGACCCGGTGGATACCTTGCCTTCGAGGGGAACGGCCGGATTGCCGCGATGCAGAAGGTTTTTACCCAATCAGACGGCATAGAGGTCGAGATAGAGCAGTACCATTTTCGCAATACACGGAAAATCGTTCGGCGCTTAAATCGAGTTCGCCGCCTGAACGGACTCCTCGGCACCACCGATTGATACCTGACGCAAGTAGTAAACGGAGTACGACTCGCCTTGTAATTCAAGAATACAATCTATGCGACTAATCCTATAGCCTGCATGGTCAAATCAGCGTAATGACTCGATAAATAACAAATAGTGTGGTACTATGAGGTCAACAACTTTGATTGATGCACGTTGTGCAGCGAGGAGGAATCTGCTTAATGAAACGGGAACGTCGTAAGATCGTGCGCACGACGACCTGGTCCGCCGGTCCAGGCTGCCATGGCGGCTGTGGCGTCCTGGCACACATCGAGGATGGAAAACTGGTCAAGATCGAAGGGGATCCGGATCATCCCTGGAACCAGGGGCGCCTCTGTGCCCGGTGTCTGGCGATGACTCAATACGTTGATCATCCCGACCGCTTGACCCGTCCGCTCAAACGAGTGGGAGAACGCGGAGAGGGCAAGTGGCAGGAGATTTCGTGGGACGAGGCCTTTGACCTCATCGAGAAGAGAATGGGCGCCATCCGGGAGCAATTCGGCCCGGAGAGTGTGATCTTCTCCATGGGGACCGGCAGGGACATCGGGGCCTGGATATGCATGCTCGCCTACGCATTCGGCAGCCCCAATGTGATGTTTGCCCTCAGCGGTATTGCCTGTTATAGCCCGAGAATCGCCGCCGTGGATACGATTCAGGGGGATTACTGCATACTTGACGCGGCTCAATGGTTGCCGCAACGCTACGATGATCCGCAGTACAACATCCCGGAGTGCTTACTCGTCTGGGGCTATAATATCCTGGCCACATGCCCGGACAACGTCTTCGGCCACTGGATCATCGACCTGATGAAGCGTGGCACAAAGATCGTCGCCATCGACCCGAGGCTGTCGTGGTTTGCCTCGCGGGCAAAACACTGGCTCAGACTCCGTCCGGGCACGGATGGGGCCCTGGCTATGGGCCTGCTCAATGTGATCGTCAATGAGAAGCTGTACGACCGGGATTTCGTGGAACAATGGACCAACGCCCCCTTCCTGGTCAGAACCGATACCGGAAAACTGGTGCGCGCCAGCGACCTCGTAAAAGGCGAATCATCGGATAACTTTGTCGTCTGGGACACCGCAGGGGGAAAACCCGTCGTCTGGGATTCCGGCAAAGTAGCGTACCGATCAGCAGGCGTAAAACCGGCCCTTGACGGGGCGTATGAAATCGGCCTTTTAGATGGCACGAAAGTACCCGTTAAAACCGTTTGGACCGTGTTTTGTGAGGAGGTAAATCACTATCCGGTCGAGCGCGTCTCCGAGATCACCTGGGTCCCTCAGAAGGATATCATCGATACGGCGCGCTTTTACGCCACGAGCAAACCGGCGTCCATACATTGGGGCGTACCCATCGATATGACACCCGCAATCACCCCCACGGCCCACGCCATCGCCAACCTCTGGTGCATCACCGGGAACCTGGATATCCCCGGTGGGAACGTGATCTCCCGCTATGCCTTTGATGCGGTTGCGTACGCGCTGCCAGGGGCTAAAGGGATCATCAAATTGGCCTCGAAAGAAGCGGACAAAAAAAGGATCGGGGCTGACCGATACGGGCCCTTGAACAAATTCATCTGGCGGGCGCAGACGGACCTCGTCCTGGATCAAATCTTCACCGGAGACCCCTACCCTATCAAAGGCATGTGGATACAGGCGTGTAATCCCGTGGCCGGTATAGGTCTTGACCCGAAGCGATGGGTCGAGGCACTCAAAAAGCTCGATTTTGTGGTCGCGGTTGACCTCTTTATGAACCCCACAACCCAGCTCGCCGATGTGGTCCTGCCGGCGGCCAGTTTTCTCGAAAAAGACAGTATCAGGACATGGTGGATACCCCTGCAAAGCATCAATAAGGCGATCTCAGTCGGCGATTGCAGGTCCGATATAGAGATCAATTTCGAGTTGACCAAGCGATTTGACCCGAATTTTCGGTGGAACACCATTCACGAACTCTTTGATGAGATCATCAAGCCTTCTGGCATGACCTTCAAAGAGCTGCAGGAAAAGGGTTGGGCCTTCCCACCGCAAGGCCACCCGAGCGCCCCCTATCACCGGTTTGAGAAGGGGCTACTGCGACCGGACGGGAAACCCGGGTTTCAAACCCCTTCCGGTAAGATCGAACTGTATTCATCGCTACGAGAGGAGTGGGGTCTGGAACCCATCGCCCACTATGAAGAGCCGCCCTTCACCCCCGTCAGCCGACCCGAACTAATGAAAGAGTACCCCCTGATCTTGTCCACGGGGAGAAGGTCACCGGCGTACTTTCACACAGAGCACAGGAATATTCCCTGGCTTCGTGCCATCGATCCCGACCCGGTGATTGAAATCCATCCCGAGACAGCCGCCTCCCTCGACATCGGTCATGGGGAGTGGGTTTGGGTCGAAAATTGGCTTGGCAGGTGCACATTTAAGGCAAAGGTCACCCTCGTGGTGCCTCCATGGATGGTGATGGCAACGCACGGGTGGTGGTTTCCCGAAAAGCCAGGGTCGGAGCCTTCCCTGTTCGGGGTATGGGAATCAAACGTCAATCAGCTTATTCCCATGGGCTTCCAAGGTAAAGACGGCCTCGGCGCCCCCATAAAGCATTTGCTGTGTAAAGTCTATAAAGTCAACCGCAGAGAGGACGGGGAGCATGCCCAAGCAATGTGAATATGGCTTGTTGATCGATTACGAATACTGCACCGGCTGCTATACGTGCCAGGTCGCCTGCGCCCAAGAATACAACTGGCCGGCGGGAATGGGGGGAATGCAGGTGATCGAGGTTGTCCAGAAGCTGCCGAATGATAAGGCGTATCTCGCCTACCTCCCTTTCCCTACCGAATTGTGTATCTTATGCGCCCCGCGCACCAAAAAGGGGCTTGAGCCGGCGTGCGTGCAGCACTGTATGGCAGCATGCATGAAATACGGACGGATCGAGGAACTGGCCAAGGAAATGAGCAAGAAGCCGAGAATGGTACTCTGGGTACCGCGATC
>CAYWLI010000013.1:3270-5856 GCA_964459135.1 uncultured Thermodesulfobacteriota bacterium
CCTCATGTACGGCCCATAGGGCTGTGGTTCGCTGATGCTAGCGGATTGTATTTCCAGGTTCAGACCGTAAAGGCATTCTGCAAGCAGCTCCAGAACAATAAGAAGGTGGAGGTATGCTTTCATGCACCGGCAGCCGAAGGACGTCCCGGTACGGTGTTGCGAGTAGCAGGGGAGGTCGAATTTATTGATGATGCAGCGCTCAAGGAAAAAGTCCTTGAGGACAGGCCATTTTTGAAGGATATGGGGATAAAGTCTCCGGATGACCCTCGCCTTGCGTTATTCAAAATATATACGGGGGAGGCCTTCTTCTGGACCATGGAATATAGTATGCGGGAGTCGGAAATCGAGAGGATAACGTTTTGAGGCAACGCACCGTGATCTTCGGCTTCGCAGTAACATCGGCTGATAGGTTGAAAAAACGATGACGCTCAATATGACTGCGGATCCTTACTTGAAGAAGGCAAAAGGGTACGATGCCTTCGTTGAACCATTCGTCAGAGCGTTAAGAGTGATCGGTATGAATATGTTTCCGCTTGGTAAGGGCATGTCTGTCCTCGACATAGGGTGCGGCACTGGCACACATTTGGAGATCTATCAAAAAAGAGGATGCACGGTGATTGGCATAGATTCGTCGCCCGCGATGTTGGAAGTCGCACGGGCGAAGCTCACTGAGCGCGCAGAACTGCACCTTGGTGAGGCTTCACACATGCCGTTTCCTCCTGAATCGTTTGATCTGGTTCTCGCAATGTTCCTGCTTCACGAAACACCGGCACGAATACGATCATCAGTTATGAAGGAAGCGAAGCGCGTGACGAAAAGGAGTGGACGTTTCTTGGCCATCGACTACCATCCTGGAGCAGCCCGATTCCCGAGGGGTTGGCTTTACAAGATGGTGATACTCTTCATGGAGATTTCAGTGGGGCGTAAGCACTTCCGAAATTACCGAGACTTCATGGCCAATGGAGGCCTTGAACCGTTGATATCTAAGCTTGGTCTGGCAATCGACAGAAAAAAAATTACAGGGGGGGGCACGGTAGGACTATATCTGTTGCGAAGTAATTGAGCCGGCATAGACAACATATCGGGTGGCGGTGGAGGCGACGTTTTGCTTCACTTTTGAACGTGACGTGTTTTAAAATAAACAACTATGACACACAGCGATCTCCAGGCTGTACTCAAAACAAACGGCGACAGTAAGGAGAAAGTAGGTTTATCAGGATGAAATACCTTATCGTAACTTTTATAATGCTCGTCAGCACCGGATTGATGATAGGCTCCGTGGTGTCCGCTGAGCGAGAAATTAAGGAGTATGAGGGGAAACGTCTTGATCCTTTTGAAAGGACATACGATAACTCTATCAAGGGACCCCAGCAGGTTGATCGTAAGAAATACCGGCTCGAGGTTACTGGTTTGGTGCAAACCCCACAATCTTTGACCTATGAGGAAGTGCTTGCTTTACCAAATGTAAAGCGGGCCGTCACCCTCCACTGCGTGGAGGGATGGGATGAGCATCTCCTCTTCGAAGGGGTGCGCTTGGCCGATGTGCTGGCCTTGGCGAAGCCAAAAAAAGGAGTGCGCACTGTTATCTTCTACGCAGTGGATGGCTATTCTTCCTCATTAACCTATGACGATGTCACCCGCCTTGACCTCATGCTGGCGGCAAAGATCAACGGCAAGGTCCTCGATGCCAACCGGGGATTCCCTTTTCAGGTGGTGGCTGAATCAAAGTTGGGATACAAATGGGTGAAGTGGGTCACCCGGATTGAATTATCGAAAGATCCATACAAGGGGTTTTGGGAACAACGCGGTTACGATAATGAAGCGGACGTAGAAAAATAGTCGCTGAGAATAAAGAACGGATGTGATCAGAGCAACATTTCCACGCATCTCAGAGGAGGTTATACGATGAGGTCCCCTATATCGTATCTTCAAAGGCACACCAGACATTCGGATCCCTTCCCCGTCGGGGTCATCAAAAGGGTGGATAGGCCGACTACGGAAATCAAGGAAGAAAAAATACAGCGAGTGGATGAGCGGGAAAGTGGCTTCAATCGGGCGTTTCGAGGCGATTTTGGTCCAATCCTTCAGAGGGAGCGGCCACGATTCGTTATGAAGCACCCCCTTTCAGGCACTTTGGTGCCGATGCAGACATATCTGAGGGAGTTTGTAGATGGTTCAGCAGCGCCGGGAAAAGCCCCGCTCCCCGATGACCCCGAATTGATAACCCGTCATATCAAGGAGACCGCCTACTTCCTGAGGGCAGACCTGGTGGGAATTTGTGAGTTACCACCGTATGCCGTCTACAGCCACAGCATGCCCGATGGTGAGCCAATCGAACTGAGCCATAGATATGTCATTGGAATTCTCGTTGATCAGGATTGGAGGACCGCAGAGGCGTTTACCGGCAATGACTGGATCAGCAATTCTATGAGCTTTATGTCCTATTCTGCCTCAGGGTTTATCGCCTGTATTCTAGCTGATTATATCCGCAGGCTTGGATATCCTGCACGGGCGCACCATGCACGGAATTATTCAAGTGGTCGTCCCACCTATACTCCTTCTGGCTGGTTTGGGGGAGATGTGTCG
>CAYWLI010000013.1:5956-29935 GCA_964459135.1 uncultured Thermodesulfobacteriota bacterium
CTCCGCATTCCCCATGCATCACATAAATGATAGCAATTATGAAGTGCATCGACATCCACCATATCGGCATCTGGGTTAACGACATGGATGAAATGATCACCTTTCTGACCGAGACGCTCGGATTGCGTCTCACGACACGTGAGCCAAGAGACACAGTTGGCTCAGGGGAACGAGCCTTGTTCCACGCAGGAGGCAATCAGTTGATTGAGATCCTCACCGAGCCGCATGTCCAGCCGCGACCCGATGTCCCCGTCCACCCCGAAGGGCATGTAGTTGGCATCCCCCATATCTGTCTGCGCGTGAGCGATCTTCCGGCCTGGATTGAGACACTAAAATCTGCGGAATACCCCATCACGAAGAGGTGGCCGGATGAAGGTTATGCAGATACCATGATGGGACCCCTGCGTGTCCTCTGGTTTACCGGTCCCAGCGGGGTTGGGTTTGAACTATTTGAGTTTAAAGAAGAAAAGTCCCTCTGAACATCATATCAAAGGGGAAACAATTTCATCAGTCTTAAGCCCTTCTCTATCAAACCCAGGACACCCAAATCCCCCGTAAGCCCATCTGTAAAAATAAGGGCACAAAAAAAGGGCTCTGTGTAGAGCCCTTTTTCGCTGTCTCTTTTTCTCTCATTCAAAAACGCCACGTAACGATGCCGTGAGAGGTATCATAGGGCGATACACTTATTTGGACGCGATCGCCTTCCATGACCCGAATTCTTCTTTTCTTCATCCGCCCACTGAGGACACCTTTGACAACGGTATTATTGTCGCACTCGATTTCCAAGGTCCCACGGCCAACGACCTTGGTTACGACCCCCTCCAATTTGATCAAATCGTCTCGGCTCATTCTCCCTCACTTGTATGAGGAGTTTCACTCCACGTTATCGTGTACGTTTGGAAGTCTAACGCTACCATACTTCAATAGTCCTGACAAGTAAAAAAGTTCTAAGTCGAATGTTACATAATATCAGTATCATTTTCTTTTAAGAGTCAGTTGGAATGGCCGACCTCAATCTCTTCGGAACTCCAACGACCTTTCTCTTTTCGTAATCGTTGATCAATACCCCTGTCTTGGCCCGCGCGACCTCGGTACCTGTCTCTTTATTGGTAATGCGGTAGATAAAGTCAAAGCCGTATTTGGTGTAGTCCTGAATAGTGACTTCAATTGTCAAGATCTCTCCGTAGAAAACCTCTGCCTTGTAGAGGACTACTAAATCTGTCATGACCAATCCAAAGCCGTCGATATCGAGTTCGGTAAAGCCATATGAGTTTAAAAACCTCACCCGTGCCTCATGAATCATGGTGATAATGGAATCATGCCCGAGATGATTATTATAATTTATGTCACTGATGCGCACCGGTATGTCGGTGGCAAATGGAAATTGTTTAGGAAGTTCGAGTGTCATGTGAACCATTAATGTCTTAACACGTAGATCAACATTTTATATGATTTTAGAATAAATATAAATGGATTGCAATTGAGAGTACTTGAGAGGACAGAAAAAAAACAACATGGTAACGTCGGGGAGGTTACTCAAACGTAAATCTTTGTTCGTTAAAAACTCTCAGACAGGCATCAACTACCTCTGGATCATACAGGCTACCCCGGTTCCGCGAGATCTCCTCCATGGCAAGCTCAAGACCATGTGCATCCCGATAGGGTCGGTGCGAGGCCATGGCCTCAACCACATCAGCTACTGCCAGGATTCGTGCCTCCAAAAGTATCTCGACGCCGGCAAGTCCCTGGGGATATCCTGAACCATCCATTCGCTCGTGATGCTGCAGGATGATCTGAGCCACCGGCCACGGGAAAGCTATCTGTCTCACTATGTCGTAACCGCTTTGAGGGTGAACCTTGATCGCTTCATATTCGATCTCTGACAAAAGTCCGGGTTTGATGAGAAACTCAGTCGGAACATCCATCTTACCGATATCGTGAATAAGCCCTGCCATATGCAGCCCCTCAACCTGCTCCTTCGGAAGGTTCATCTCACCAGCAATAACGCAGGCCAGCCGAGTCACCCATCGTTGATGGGCAGCGGTGTAAGGGTCTTTCATTTCGATGGCTAATGCCAGGGCGTTGACCATTGCTATAAACATCTCTTGGAGTTGGTCGTTGTTTCTACGGAGCTGTTCCTCAATTCGCTTGCGCTCATCCTCCGCTTGCTGAGCAAGGGAAGAGAGTTTTTCGTTAGTCAGCGCGGTGTTGGCTAATGCTGCGAAACGAGTAAGGACAATCATATCATCGTTCTCAAAGGTCTTCCCCGCTTCAGTATGGACAAAGCCGATCTCACCCGTGACGTGCCCTTTGAACGAGAGCGGGATGGCAGTAATAGCTCGAATGGAGTTCCATCTGGGATCTGGATGGCGACCTTCCCACGATTGGTAATCATTCACTGCCATGGGTTTGCCAGTTTGCAAAACCTTACCAGTAATCCCCACACCCTGCGCAACCTGATATCCGATATGTTCGCTGAAAAGCCCTAAAGCCCCTTTCAGTTCAAGAATGTTTGCGCCAGTGTCATACTGGTAGAAAAATCCATGTTCTGCATTCACGGTGCCCGCGGCTTGGGTAATAATGAGTTCCATCAAACCATCCACATCAGAGTGGTTGGCCAAACTAATGACGGTATCACACAGAGCAACGTGACTACAACAATAACGTGATTGAAGATTATTATGTGAGCATCTTCTTTTTGTTCCTGATGCCTTCATATCAGCGACCCGTTAGCAAAATCGTAGCAACTCATTTGACACGTTAAGCTGTACTGCACGCTTTGTCTTGTATGTGATGCACATCCTTCATTGAAATGCGATCTCAGCAAACCTAAATCTTGAGTCTCTGATAATGATATCTTTATTGTGACACCTTCCATGGGACCTTGCAGACGGAACCCACCGAAGGTAAGGGGGGGGGGAGCCTACCTACTATTCGGTATACATAGTATCGAAACAATAATCAAAAATCGAGCGTTTGTCAAGCAAAATATCAATAATTACGTATAATTCGCTCATAACTGAATTTAATATTCCTCATTAGTGAAATATTGCAAAAATATGTCTTCAAATCCTTACATTGAAAGATAACATGATATCCTTTCATCATAACCCCACCCCAACTTTTTTACGAGGCATAGGAAAAACGACAAATGGGTTCGTAATCACAAGGCCGGCATGCCCTCTCGTCGGTAGCAGGATAAAAGAACGGGGACTCTATCATGTGGGTCAAGACGTAGTTCAGTAACGACGGCAAGGTACGTCCAAACCAGTTCAGATAGGGTTCTCGCAACTCACCGATCCTGTCCGGGGGAACAAAGTATCGCTCTTCCCCTTGTTTTCTTAGCTCCACGTAAGCCGCGAGGGTCCTTGCAAACTCCTCCTCCTTGCCTGATGACACCAAAAGGACATAGAGGGGAAGCTGTAAGTCGCGTATTACTTCGACGAACGTCTTAAGACTCTCGTAGTCACATTCTTCCGATGGAGAAAAAGGAATGATCCTCTTCTCAAAGTGGCTTTTGGCAACGTGCGTTATCCAACCAGTTTTGTAATCCAATATAAAACGATAATCTCCCCTTCTGTCGATCCTGTCCACCTTTCCATAGAAGAGAAATTCATTAGGACCCATGGAAAGCGGCAAGCGATATTCCTTTTCTAAGGCCTCAATGAAGGTAACCCCTGGCATCTGGGAGAGATAGCTTTGGAGCCGATAGACGGCAACATACTCCAGGAAGAATTTTTTTTCCGGGGCTAAACAGCGATGCATGGCCGATTTCGTGAAGTGCCCCCGGAAGATGGAGATCAACCTTTCAGGATCGCTGTCCGCGGTTTTTCGATACGTCCGCTTGCGATACCGCGAGAAATAGTCCTCCAAGGAACGGTGAATGATTTCCCCCAATGCAGCTGAATCCACTTCCTCAGGTACAGAGGCCGTGGGTCTGAGGCCAAGGAGATATGAATAGTAAAACTCAAGGGGACACCTGAGATACGTGTTCAGGAGCGAGGCTGAGAGTCCATGGACACGGCTCCATTCAGAGAGAAACGCTCTGACCCGCTGATGATCCTTTCCTTTTTTCTCCAGCCCCTCTTCCTTGAGAAACGATGTGCTGGAAAGACGGAGAGGGGCCTTCACAGCAGCATCCTCCCCGAGAGCGCCCCTTTGTTTCTCCTGCTGCCACAGGAGCCTTTCGATAAAGCGACTTCTCACCTTCTTCCCCTCTAGACCGGCGGCAACGGGCTTGGTGGATGCCTGCCAAAACAGATGAGCCACGTTGGCACAGGAGATGAGACGCTCAAAGTGGTAGCGGACGATAGCCTCTTCGCGCTCACGGCCTGCTAAACCAAAAGCCCCTTTCAAGGGTTCGGGCAACAATGGATTGACCTCCTCATGGGCCGGTACGATATCTTCATTGACGTCGATCACGATGACCTGATCAAAGGAGAGGAGCCGCGTCTCCAGAAGACCTAAAACCTGGAGTCCAACGAGGGGGTGTCCCTCAAAAGGGGTACGCGCCAAGTGCAGCATTTCCCGCACCAGGGAAAAAAGAAGGCGTGTACCCATAGGGTACTCTGCAAAGAGGGCATCCTCCAGGTTGGGGATCACGCGGCTTTCTAACGTATAAATGAACTCATTATCAAGGGGATGATCGTACAAAGAGTCTTTGCGTTGCACAAAGGGTGAGAAGAGGAAATACACCAGCCCCTGCAGGGCAGTTGCCATGGATCGCGGTGTCTGAACAGCTTCCCACGGTTTGAGGAGGTGTTGGTGGAGGTCACGAACGAATTCCTGGGCTTCTCCCAGATCAAGATTCTCGGCAGCAAGAAATCTTCTATCTCTGTCCGGATCCTCAGACATGGTGAGGACTTCCACCAATTCTACCTCAGTCAGAAATGGCTTGCCGTACTGCCTCATCTTTTCTTCTAAGAAATGGAGGACGATGCGCCCCTCCTTCCCGGAGGGTGTAGGAAGTCTCCGCAAATAGGGATGCCTCATAAGGGTGAGATAGTCCTGGTGATAGTAGCCCCCCTCAGCATCACGTCCCTCCTGCAACCTCATCAGTTGTTCTAAGAGTGAAGCAAGGGCAGTCCGTTCCAGTGGATACCCGAGGGAGACATTCACCAACATACTGGGAGGGAGACTGTAGAGCGCGGGGATTAGGGCCGAGGGGTCAGGGAGTACCAAGGCGCACTGATCAGGCCGCTGGACCACTGTGGGGAGAACCTCCTGCACGTGGAGGAGTTCGGCGTGGAGGTCATAGGCCTCATAAAAATATAACTGGGGGGAGGAGGGAGTGTTCACCCCTGCTGTCTTGATCTGCAGCCCCCAATCCTCTTGCCAGCGCTTGTACAGGGGCGGAAGTTGTCCAGAATCGGCGTGCCAGAAAATCCGCGCCCCGTGAGAAAACAGATAGCGGAAGATCCTTTCCTCGGCACCGGTAAGGGCATAAAAGCCGGCCAGATAGATCGACCCCGCTCCGAGCGGTGCCCTGTCAATCTGCTCAGCAAGCAATCGTAACCGTTTTCCCCCGGTGGTAAGCCCTTCATCTCGGAGGTGGCGATCGAAGGCAGCATATATGTCCCCCAACCCCTCCACGAGGGCCCTGGCCTCCGGGGGAACATCCTCAGGATAAGGGATGTCGTGTGGCACGACCAACTCCCGGTCAATCTCTTCCATGAGGGCCGCCAACCGTATCCCCCACGGGAAAAATCTATCCCAGCTTTCGGTAATGCCACCGTATAGGGGATTATCCTTTACAATGTCAAAGAGGACCCAAGCCTGGTCAGGTGCGGAGAGGAGGTACCGGGAAGGCTCCTCTAGCTGTACCGCTACCTCTCCTACTAAGTCCTCGATAGCAACGATCCGCGGCGGGAAAAATGGTCTGCGCTTCCCGGCTCCGATAAGCTGAAAGAGGTAATCCCGCAGATAGACGATCCCCCTGCGGTGGGGGAGTAGGGCCAGTACCTGGGGCATGGACAGGGGTTCGTCGGGGATGTAGTGTCTGCTGAAAATCTCCTCAGCCAGCTTTTGGAGAAAATTCTCCCGTAAGGGGATGACGGTGACCTGCTTCACGGCACAGTTACCACAGCGGGCTCATCGATATACAGGAGCCACCCCTTGGTGGATCGCTGGGAAACGGCCTCCACCAGCCTCTGATACAGCTCCACCTGATCCCGGTGTCCCTCCTCCCGCCTGCCCACCTTAAAATCAATCACCTCGTGCACGGTATCACCGATGACCAGCCGATCGATGCGGTGGAGTTCACCCTGGGCATCAATCACCTCTACCTCCCGTAGGCTCTTCACACCCCGTGCAAACCATGGCCTCACTTCGGTGAGGGAAAGGGCGGTCACGAGGGGGCTGAGATATTCCTTCTCTATATCCCATCGAGCCCGATCAAACCCAAGAGAAGAAAATGCCTGCAGAATGGCCCGCTCGATATCTTCTCTCCCGGAGTAGTGGTCCAAAAAGAACAGGGTGCGGTGGATGAGTTCTCCCCGTTGGATTGACCTGAGCCTGTCCGGGTCCTGAACCAAAGAGAGGGGGTGGGTATGGATCTTTATCTCCGGAGGCCTCGGACTCATACCGCCGTCCTCCCCTGCTGCATGAGCATCTCCCGTAACCAGGCAGAGAGGTAGCTCCTATTGACCCCTTCACCGCGAGGGAGCGGGAGGCTGGTCTCGTAAAGGTAGAGTTCCTCCTCTGCCCTGGTGGTAGCCACGTAGAGGAGGTTGAGGGCTTCCAGGGCATCGTTGATCATCATCTCGGTCCTCTTTGCCTCCAGGTGAGATGGAAGGGGTCTTTTCAGGTTGACAAATGACCCATCATCGAGCTTTGCCAGGCGGGGGCGTTCCAACCGCCAGTTGGTAAAGGGGATAAAGACAGCGGGGAACTCCAATCCCTTCGCCTTGTGGACGGTGAGGACCCTGACAGCCGAGATCTCCTCCGGGAGGCCTATCTTCTCCTCCATGCCCCTCGCCTCCCAGAACTGGAGAAAGTGCGAGAGGCTGCGTTGTCCCCGTGCCTCTGTCTGAAAGATAAGCTCAAAAAACCGATGGATAAATACCTGCTCCTCAGCGAAGCGATCTAAGAGGTGAAACCGCTCAACAACCTCTCTGGACAGGTCATAGGGGGTGACAAACCCCACGCGGGCCAGCAAGGGTTTTATGAGCCCTTCGAAGACCTCGGGGAATCTCCGTTCAAAGGCCTTGTAGAGCGGCGGTTGCCACCTCCCCTCCGCGAGAAAGGCCTCCAGACTCCCGGGGGAGAGTCCTGATAAACCCTGAAAGAGACGGTTGGCAGCCGCCCCCCAAAATGCGAGATCATCAAGAGGATAATCAAGAAACCGCAAAAACGCTATCAATCCCTTGATGAGATCAGAGCTGCGCAGTCGGAGGGAGTTCTCGGTAACCACCGGGATCCCTTCGACCATCAGCCAGGACGCGATATCCTCGGCGTCCTGGTTGCGCCGCACCAAGATCGCGATCCCCTTCCCTCTCCTTTCCCACAGCTCTTTTACCTGTGTGACAAGCCGCTCCCTGACCGCCTGACGTAATTCATCGCCAGAACCCACAAACGAGGCGACCTCAACCGTTCCCCCTTCCCGGCTGCGTTGCAGATGGGGAGCCACCTCTTGTTCTACCTCCTGAAAGTTGCGACATATCGACTGAGCCAGGAGGGGTGTTGCCCACCCCTGCGCCTTCTCCCCGAGGATCAGAGCGGCGATCTTGTGAGCAAATTGCTCGTCAGCGAGAAGACTATAGAGACCGTTGTTGAAAGTGACAATTGAGGACAATGAGCGATAGTTCACCGTCAGGGTCTCTCCCGTGATGTCTTGAGGTGAAACGCTGGGGAAGTGTCCCTCTGCCACCTCTCCGAAGAGGCGCCAATCTCCTCCCCGCCACCCATAGATGGCCTGCTTGACATCGCCAACATAAAAGAGGCTCCCCCCCGTAGCGAGGCTCTCCTCCAGGAGGGGGAGGATGGCCTCCCACTGGGGACGGCTGGTATCCTGAAATTCGTCGATGAGGAAATGACGCACCTTCGATCCCAACTTCATGAATGCATAAAGCCCTGTTGTTGAACTCTCCTGCAGATGTCCCCTGACCAAAGCGTGCCATCCGCCGCCTAAGATCAAACCCTCCCGTTCGGACAGCACCCGTATCTCCTTGTACAATGCCTCAAGTGTTCTCATATAGGCATGCACCTTCGCCAGGGCAAGAAGAACGAGGTACTCATCCTTCGCGTGCCGGAGTTCTCCATACAGTTCGTCCAGGTGAGCAATGATCTCATGTGCAATTCCCTGCGCCTTACTCGTAAGAATCTCCTGGATCGTCGCCTTGGCAAAGAGGGCCTTTTCGAGATGAGACAGGGGATCGTTCAGGTACGAGGGGTTAAAGAGCCTTTTGTTGAGATAGTCGGAAACATCACATTCCATGAGTTCCTGAAGCAGTTTTTGAGCAGCCAGGCAGAATGCTTCCTGAGCCCTGCCCACATCAGGCGAAGGACCGGCAGTAACCGGCCCATCAGCCTTCTCATAGAGCTCCAGCAGCCTCCTCCTGATCCCGCGTTCCACCACCATTCCCTCCACCTCCTCGATGCTCAGGTATGTCTCGAGCAGTTCGGAGAGGAGTTGGTAGCGCTGATCACCAGCTACCCACTCAGTACGCGAGAGGAGCCGATCGAAGCACTGGTTCAGGATAGCGTCATAGTCAAAGGTCACCTCCAGATCCGGTCGCATACCCATCTCCAGCGAGAAGGCGCGCAGCAAGGCATACACCAGGCTGTCGATGGTACGGACATGGAAATCGCTGAAATGGGTAAGGATGGTATCCAGCCAGGCTGCGGCATCCGACGGCCGCAAACCTGTCTCGTGGGAGAGCCTGTTCGCATCCGCTGCTCCCAATGCGATCTGTTTGAGAGTGAGGATGATACGTTCCTTCATCTCGGCGGCGGCCCGATTGGTGAAGGTGATAGCCACGATCTGACGGAGGTCCTCCGCCGAAGGGTTCATTCCTGCCAAGAGAGAGATAAATCTGATGGTGAGCTGGTATGTCTTCCCAGCCCCGGCAGAGGCCCGGAGGTAATGGATCTGAGGACGTGTCGACGTAATCGGTACGTTCATATACGTAATTGGTTAGTACGTAGGACCCTGCAAAACGGTACTGCCGGGGTATGCAACAACGGATGTATCTCCCCTGATCTGCTCGTTAGGATGCGTAAAACGAAACTATGTGGCAAAGAGAGGATTTAATTCAACTTGACCGAGACAACTGTTGATACTCCGGGCTTCTCCATGGTAATCCCATAGAGGGAATCGGCTATCGACATGGTACCCTTGTTGTGGGTGATCAGGATAAATTGAGATTGATCGCTCAGCTCCTTTAAGACGGTAGCGAAACGACCTATATTGGCATCGTCTAAGGCAGAATCCACCTCATCCAAAAGGCAGAAAGGGGTGGGCCGCAAGAGAAAGAGTGCGAAGATAAAGGCTATGGCCGCCAGGGTCTTTTCCCCTCCAGAGAGGAGATCTACATCCTTCAGACGTTTGCCCGACGGCTGGATAAAGATGTTGACCCCCGGTTCAGGGGAGGAATCGTCGAGGATCAGTGCACCCCGCCCACCACCGAATAATCGGGGAATAAGCTTTTGAAATTCCTCATTCGCCTTGGCAAAGGTCTCGCTGAAACGCGCAGTTGAGGTGCGGTTTATCTCAGCGATGGTCTTGTTTAAGTTGTCCAAGGACTGCTGTAAATCATCTTTCTGGGCTTCGAGAAATTCATACCTCTTTTTGAGATCCTCATATTCCTCAACAGCACCGGGGTTTACCTCCCCCAATCGCTCAACCTTCTCCTTGAGCTCAGAAAGCCTCTTCTCAGCCCCTGGTATATCTTCGGGGGGGGCATAATCATCCTGTCCCATCAAGGTAGAAAGGGTAAGGTCATAACGCTCTTGAATCCTCTCCGTCAGATGCCGTATCTCCATCTCTATCTGGGAAAGGGTGATCCCCTGCTGGGCCATGGCTTCTTGAATTGTCTTCAATTCCTCACGCACGCCCTTCACTGAGGTCTCCCGTGTGGAAATCTCCTCTCGGATCCCTTTTACCCCCTCACCTTCCTGCTCAAGGGCATTCACCCGTTGTTCCCGTGTTGCGATGAACCTGCTCAGGGATTCCCTGACTTCCTTGCCCGCCTTCGTGGCATCCTCGATGCGTTTTTGCACCTCTTTCAGCTGTTCCTCTTTCTTCTTGTGTTGAGCACCGAGAGATGTCTCTGCAACATCCAATTCTTCAAGACTGCGGCTCAGGCTCCGCTCCCTCTCTTGCAGGGAGGCCAATGTGACCTGGAGCTCGGTCACCGCGTGTCGCAATTGATCTCGTTCTTCTCTGAGTTTCAGCAATTCTTCTTTGAACTCCTTGATTTGCCCCTCCTGCTCTTCCTTGGTCTTCTTGCTATCGGCAATGAGGGCGATGGCACGCTTGACCTCTTCGCGCAGCTGCTCCGTCTCCATATCGAGCTGGGTCAACTCAAATGTCAACACCTCTTCCTTGCGCTTGAGGGCAGCGAGGGCTCGCTGAGCGTCATCAACCTCTCCTGTCACCCTTAGTTCTTCCCTCTCAATCTGGTACCCATCCTCCCGCAGGGTCTCCAACTCCCCTCTAATGACGACGGCCTTTTCCGATAAATCACCCTGCCGTTGGGAAAGTTTGCGCTGCTCCCCCTCCTGCGTACGGATGGTCTGCTCAGTCTCCAAAATCTCTCGTTTGCGAGCAAGAATACCCGTGGGGGAAGGATCCCTGCTCCCCCCGGTCAGTACCCCGGTCCTATCCCAGAGATCACCTTCCATGGTCACCACAACCCCTGTCCCTACCCTGTACCATTCCTTGATCCCCGTGAGGTCTTTCACCAGCCATACGCCGTCAAACAGGTTCTCCAAGAGGGGGCGATACTCCTTCTTTATCCGAACAAAATCCTTTAACGGACCAAGGAAGTTTCCATCACCTTTGATCTGGGGAGAAACAGCAGGTGATTGAGGGCGTGGAAAATCCACTGGAAGAAAACTCCCCTGCCCCAGCTTCCCCTCTTTGAGATACGTGATGGCCTTGAGGGCATCTTCTTGACCCTTGACTATCAAGGATTGAAGCGTATGTCCCAAGGCGGCCTCCAGGGCGGCTTCATAGGGGGGATCTACCTCCATCATGTCAGCCAAGACCCCGATTATCCCCTCTTTCAACGGTGCACCATGAGAGGTCATAATAGCTTTTACCCCTTCTGCATATCCCTCGAACCGCCGCTGCATATCTGAAAGTGAGCTGAGGTGAAAACGGAGCCTATGGAGCTCACCCTCAACCTCCTTCAGTTCCCCCTCGGTGTGCGCAAGATCCTCTTGGAGGCGTTGAAGCTCTTCCTCACGTCTACGAAAATCCTGTTCCAGGGCCCCCTTGCGTTTGGCCAACCCCTGCACTGCTGCATCACCCCTCTTGATCGACGTCTCCAGTTCCTTCTTTTCCCGCTGGAGATCCTCTTGCTCCCGCCCGAGCCTTTCCCGCTTGTCCAAATAGTCTTTCTCCCTTTTGCGGCTGTCTTCAACGATGTTCTGACAATGGGTGATCTGGGCGGTGGCCTGCAAGATCTCTTCCTTTAAATCATCCAGGGCCTTCTCACGTTCTGCACATTGCTCCTCCAACCCTCCCAGCTTTGCTTCTTCCGCCTCCAAGCGTTCCTTGATCTCCGCAGACTTCAGACCGACGTCACCCAACTCCGCGCGGCATCCCTCCCTTTTCTCACGCACACTTTCCTGTTCTCGTCCGAATCCTTCTATCTCCTCCCGGTATTGGCCCTCCAATGCCTGTGATCCTTGAAGCTCCCGCTCAAGGGATCTAATCCGCTCCTCCTCCCGTTGGATCTCCCCTTCGATGCGGTAAATCTCTTCCTGAGCATGAGATAACACCTCTTCCTCGTCAAGAAGCCTGCGTTTCAACTCTTCCAGTTCCCCCTCAGTCTGGGCGGTCTGGGAAACCTTTTTCTGCTCTTCATCTCTTTTGGCCTGAAGGTATTCCTTCACCTCCGCGAGCCTCTCCTCCTGTGCACCAAACTCCACCATGGCCAGACCTACCTCCAGATCGCCAATCTCCTTCTGATACTCTCGATACCTACGCGCTCGGGCGGCCTGTCTTCGCAGTGCATTCATCTGCCTGCGCACCTCAGCGATGATATCCTGAACCCGCAGGAGGTTCTGTTTGGTCCTCTCCATCTTCTGAAGGGTCTCACGCTTTCGCTCTTTGTATTTGGTGACCCCTGCCGCTTCTTCGATGAGGTGCCGTCTGTCGTGCGGTCGGGCGTTGAGCAGCATTTCCACCTCACCCTGCTCGATAATCGAATAGGCATTAACACCCACGCCCGTTCCGAGGAAGAGGTCTCTGATATCCTTGAGTCTACAGGGGAGTTTATTGATCAGGTACTCGCTCTCACCTGAACGAAAGAGGCGTCTGGATACCATAATCTCACTATATTCACCATATCCCTCCACAGGGATGACCCCATCGTTCTCAAATATCAAGGACACCTCAGCCATCCCCAGCGGTTTCAAAGCCTCGGTGCCGTTAAAAATGACATCTTCCAAGGAACGGCTTCTCAGCTGGGTGGGGCGCATCTCACCCATGGCCCACAGTACGGCATCAGCAATATTGGTCTTGCCGCACCCATTGGGACCCACAATGCCAGTGACACGGGAGGGAAAGGTAAAGGTTGTCCGCTCCATAAAAGATTTGAACCCAACGATCTCTATCCGCTTTAATCTCATTACGATGCTTCCCCGTGGCGTCTGGATTCGATATATCCCAGGGCGCGCTCCAACCTCTTGATCACTCGCTCACGCCCAATACCTTCCATAACCTCAAAAAGCCCCGGGCTGGATGTCTTGCCGGTAAGGGCCACCCTTACCCCCTGGGCTGCCTGGCTCATGTTCAGCCCTTGCTGCACGGCCAACTGACGGAAGAGCTTCTCCAGATGGGCCTCAGCAAAATCTTGGCTCCCCCGAAGCTCTTCGAGGAGGGAGACCAAGAAGGGGGTTAACTCAGGGCGGAGGAATTTACGATCACCCTTCTCATCATAGGAAAAGTCATCCCTAAAATAGAACTCGGCCATCTCAGCAATCTCCACCAAGGTCTTGGCGCGGGGCTGAAGGCTCTGGATCACCTTGATGAGCCGTGCGTTCAGCTCCGCCTGTATCCCCCGCCGATGCAAAAAGGGCATCAGCTGCTCGGCAATCTGTTTCGGGTCACCCTCTCTGATATAGTGGGCGTTGAGCCAAAGGAGCTTTTCTTGGTTGAAGATCCCGGCCGCTTTCCCTACTCCCGCGAGGGAGAACTTCTTGATCAGCTCCTCTCGGGAAAAGATCTCCTGGTCTCCATACGACCACCCAAGCCTGGCGAGATAGTTGACCAGGGCGTGGGGCAGATAACCCATCTCCTGGTAGGCGGTGATTGAGGTGGCGCCATGCCTCTTGCTGAGCCTGCTGTGGTCCTGGCCCATAATTAAGGGAAGGTGGGCAAAGACAGGAATGGGATATCCCAGGGCCTCATACAGGTGGATCTGGCGAGGGGTATTGTTGAGGTGGTCATCCCCCCGGATAACGTGCGTAATCCCCATAAGGACATCATCCACCACGACCACAAAGTTGTAGGTGGGGGTGCCGTCGCTGCGCAAGATGATGAGATCGTCGAGTTCTTCATTGTTGAAGGTGACAGTTCCCTTGACCAGGTCTTCCACAATAGTCGTCCCCTCCTGGGGTGCCTTGAACCTGATGACAGGGGGGAGGTCCGTGGGTTGGTCCGAGCGCGCGCGACAGCGCCCATCATATTTAGGTTTGTGTCCCTCGGCCAAGGCACGCTGACGCCGTTCTTCCAGCTCTTCAGGGGTGCAGTAGCAGCGGTAGGCCTTCCCCTCATTCAGGAGCTGTTCGACATGCTCCCGGTACAGCTGTTGCCGCTGGCTCTGGAAATAGGGGCCTTCATCCCAATTGAGACCTAACCATTGCAGGCCGTCTAGAATGGCGTTGAGATATTCCTGGCTGGACCGGGCCACATCGGTGTCCTCGACCCGAAGTATAAAGGCCCCACCATGATGGCGGGCGAAGAGCCAATTAAATAAAGCTGTCCTTACCCCCCCGATGTGCAGATAGCCCGTCGGGCTCGGGGCAAACCGTGTCCTGACTGACATTATCACTTCGCCACTACTAGTGCATGCTGAAAAAAACTCCGCCGGTTATCACAGCGATCAAGATGATGTGAACCGCCAAGGCTATCAAGACGGTGACAATTGCCTGGCCTTGGGTGATCTTGTGGACCTTTTCCACCCCAACAAACTGGAGGTAAAACCCATACAAGAAGGCCAAAAACGCTATGAGGCCCCCTAAAACAGGTATGACGGACAGCCAGTATACAAGACTCACGACACCGGCATAGGCCACTACGCGGTACGTCCCTTCATATGTCCCCTTTCCCTCGAAGAACTGTTGCGCAATGAAATACAGGATCGCTGCCCCGATAAAGGATAAGATCAAACCGAAGATGAGGAAAGAGAAGAATCCACCAACCGACCCCCATCTGATGGCGTAGATCAAAGCGGAGATCCCCAGACAGACCGCTAAAAAGATCAGCGGTGAGGGAAACCCCCCGGTCGTGGGCATGTTTTGATAAAAATCCTTCGGTTTGAAGAATATCGTCTTTACCACCCCGATAAAACTCTTGATGAAGTCCTTGGGGTCAAACTCATAATTGGCACCCGACCCCTTTTGTTCTGTCTTGGTCCCCGTTTCCTTTTGCTCTACCATGGTATACCCTCCTTCTTTGAATTAACCCCTTCCTCCCCTTGAGTACATTGTACCATAAACCTGGAGGCTGAAAACACTCGCTTTTTAAAACAATAATATTACTATATTTTGACCTTTCAGAGGTCAATACCACAACATATAGTATTTGTCAAGAATTTTCCTTCTTACGTAAATGGATAGCAACCGTATAACTTGCCGTAGACTCCTCCTTCAAAAAAAAGAGAGCATCTTCTCCAACGATACATGTTATCTTTATCTTTGTTTCTTATAGCAGTGGGGAAATTCAGCAAGGCAGGAGTATAGTGATAATAATCATCATATAAAATAGTCAATTTATCACTTATTTTACAACTTATAGCAATCAAGAGTTTGTAACACTGCGCTTTTTCAAAGGAGATAAGCGGGTTTATCAAAAAAACATACAAGGTGGTTAGAAGGGTTTGTTAAATAAAGATGTTGAAAAAATGTTTATAACGAAAGAGTATAGGGGTAATTTTACAATTATTTTGTTCAGACACACAAATTTTATGTAATTTATTGTTTTTATTAATCTTTTAAACTGCCTCATTATAAGGCATTGAAATACTTTCCTTGTAATATAAAGATGTTAGGCTCTTTTCCAATGGATTTTCCACAAGTTTTAAAGAAGTATCGTTGATTAATGAGCTGGTTGATTCTCAAAAAAAAGTCCCCTCCACTTTAACCTCCAAGGGTGATCATACCTTCATGAAGTAATCTTATCATTGAGTCTGCCCTGTCGATATCCCTCCAAATCCAGGGTCACCCTTCGGAAACCTATCTCGCCGAGTTGGCGTGCAATCCCCTCACGCAGGTCGAGGATCCTCCTGCCCTCTTCCTTGGCAACCTCGATACAGGCAGTATCTCCGGATAGCAAACGGACTCGGATCAATTCAAGCCCAAGATTGCGCAGAAAGGTCTCGGCCTTCTCAACCATCCTTACCTTTTCCTCAGTAACGGACTCCCCATATGGAATCCTGGTGGCAAAACAAGTGGCTGGAGGGCGCTCAAACCCGGGGATCGCATCAGCCTTCGAAAATTCCCTGATCATATCCTTGGTGAACCCGAGCTCCCGCAGAGGGGTGAGGATACCCATTTCCTCTTCAGCCCTCATCCCAGGCCGAAAATCTGATTCATCACTGGCATTGGTAGCAGTGAGGAGAGGTTGATCTGTAGGACTCTCCTGCAGCATAGCCTCAAGGAGTTTCTTCTTACAATAATAACACCGCTGTGGAGGGTTGGTGACAATACGCTCATCGTCAAGGACAAAAGCACCATCCAGCAGGAGGTGTCTAATTCCCCTCGTGCGGCAGAAATCGTGGGCAAAGTCGAGTTCCCATGGAGGGATCAGCGGAGACTGTATTGTCAGAGCAACTACGTTGTCTTCACCCAAGACACTGGCGCTTATGGCCAGGAGAAAGGTGGAGTCCACCCCTCCTGAATAGGCGACAGCCACCTTCTTACATTGAGCTATATAATCTTCAAGAGCCTTTATGACAGCCTTGTTTGCCACGTGCAATCCTTAGTCATCCAGATTCCTCGTGGCTGCTCGCATCCCTTTTCCTGACGTGGCGGTACTTACCCACCCGCGAGCACCATGAACCGAGGGGCCTCGTAGAGCTTCACTTCCCGGTGGCCAGTGGCGACTTTATACGATAGGACCTTTACGAGCTTGTCCCAGCTGTCGATTTGAATGCCGTCAATTTGTCTCACCGTCTCTAAATCACTCCAATCCCACTGCTTCACTTCTTCAAGGGAGTACGCTCTGTTTTCTCCGGTCTCCACATTGATAACCATAAGCCTGACCTGCAAGTCACTTTCTGGGAGAGGCTTAACATCAGCCCAGGGTTCTATCTGGCTCTCTAAGGCCTGAAAATAGGCCTGAAGATCCCCTGAATGGTTATTAACAGGCGGCTTTGAAGCACTGATATCGCCTCGGTCTTTTCGACAATTGTCTATATAATAGTGCCTGCCCCTGTACAGAACGCACTCATGGCATGACTGATGATCAAATGGGCAGACAAACTCTCCTTTAGTCATTCCGTATACTCCTTTGATGGTATTTTAACTCATGCGGCGGGGGCTAACATGCCCTCACGCCGATTCTTCCTTTGCTTTTAAAATTTTGTAAATACACCTGTCCATGACCACTTTGAGCCCAGCGTTCTTGGCCAATTGGAATGCCTCAGGGCTCTCAATCCCCTCCTGCATCCAAACGGCCTTGGCCCCCTTTGCTATCGCCTCTTCGACGATGGGAGGCACCTCTTCTGAACGGCGGAATATCAGGACGAGGTCTATCGGTCCAGGCACATCCCGTACTGTTGGGTAACACGGTTGGCCGAAAATCTCCTTGACCCCTCGCCGTACCGGTGTTACTGCATACCCTTTGCTCAAGAGAAATTCGCTTATCCAATAACTGGGCCGTGCTGCTTTTGGGGACGCACCGACCACCGCGATCTTCTTGCAGTTTTCCAATATCCACCCTATATCCTCTGCCGATGATGGGGGTTCTTCAACCTTGATTTCATCCCCCACGAGGACGTCACCTCCTTCAAGCACTGCCGCAAAGACCCCCTTTTCCTGCATAATACAGTTGCCTAACTGGTAAAAGATAGAGCAGCGGGCTGGACAGGTCTTCCCCCGCTGGGTTATCTGGATTCGAATGCTATCTCCGATAGTTAACACCGTTCCTTCCGCAAGATCGAGGATATCTATTCCTGTAGTATCGATATTTTCGCCATATCCACCATAGGGAACCCCTCCCAGGGCCTCACGGGGCAAAAGGCTCACATCCCTCCCGGGAGTCCCTGCATGGACATCACCCACAATACCCCATTCAGGCCTGATCTCTACGTTCCCCTGTGCCGGGGTCTTACTCACCCCTTTTGTGTCGCTGATGTTTATGGATGCTATCGAACCTTTCATTGGTTTCGCCCCGTTGCCTTGAGCGTGGGTGCGGCCCTTCCCTGTTCCTCCTCACCCAACCCATCTACTTTTTTTTCAAGCTTCTCAATTCTCCTCATGAGCCTATCCAAGGCCTCTTTAACGGGATCAGGCATCAGGTGATGGTTGAGGTCCACAGGCTCTTTGATCTGGTGTTTCCCTGCCGGCTTGGCGGGAATCCCTATTGCCGTGGTACAGGGGGGGATATCCGTCACCACCACAGATCCCGCTCCTATTTGGCATCCATCACCTATAGTAACGGGGCCGAGCACGATCCCGCCAGCCCCAATGACTACTTTGCTCCCAATAGTAGGGTGTCGTTTCTCTTTTTTCAATGAAACTCCACCGAGGACCACCCCTTGGTAGATCGTCACGTCGTCTCCGATTTCAGAGGTCTCACCGATCACAACACCGGCACCGTGGTCTATAAAAAGCCTTCTTCCGATATCGGCACCAGGATGAATCTCTACCCCCGTAAGGAGGCGATTGATGTGAGACAAAAGGCGAGCGAGAAAACGAAACCCTTTAGTCCAGAGCGCATGGGCGATACGATGGAGCCAGATCGCATGCAGCCCAGGATAGCAGCAGATAATCTCCCCCACGCTCCTGGCCGCTGGATCCCTCTCAAGGACCATCCGGATATCTTCTCTGACCCTTTGGAACATCTCTACGCCTCTGGCTAAACCGGAGCTGACCCTTTGGCCAGAGCCACATCCTCCAAGAGCGAGAGGTATCGCTCCCCAGTATCCGGAAAGACGACGACAATGGTCTTGCCTTTTACGTCTTTGTCTACCAGCTGGGCTGCCTGCATGGCAGCCCCTGAGGAGACGCCCACAAAAATCCCCTCTTCCCGCGCCAACCTCCTGGCCATTGCTTTGGCCTCTTCGGTCTTCACCTGGATAATCCGATCAATAAGCCCAGTATCCAAGACAGCGGGGACAAAACCTGCCCCTATCCCCTGAATGCCATGGGCCCCCGAAGAACCCCCGGAAAGCACCGGACTCTCCGCAGGTTCGACAGCGACGATCTCAACCTCCGGTTTACGCTCCTTCAAAATACCCCCCACTCCGGTAATGGTCCCACCGGTGCCGACCCCGGCAATAAAGATATCCACCTGGCCATCAGTTGCCTCCCAGACCTCCTCAGCAGTGCTGCGGCGGTGGACAGCGGGGTTAGCCGGATTCTCAAACTGCTGCGGCATAAAGGCCTTGCGCTCTGTGCTCATTTCCTCTGCCTTCTTCACCGCCCCTTTCATCCCCTCCTGTGCCGGCGTTAATACTATCTCTGCCCCGAGTATGCTCAGGATCTTTCTCCTCTCAATGCTCATGCTCTCAGGCATAGTAAGGATGAGCTTATAACCCCGTGCCGCGCAGACAAAGGCAAGGGCAATACCGGTGTTGCCGCTGGTGGGCTCAACAATGGTATCCCCGGCCTTGAGGATCCCCGTGCGCTCGGCTGCCTCAATCATCGCCAATCCAATCCTGTCCTTCACCGACGAGAGGGGGTTAAACATCTCCAATTTAGCAAGCACGAGATTTGATCCCGTCACAAGACGGTTGATTCGGACCAACGGTGTCGCGCCGATCAAATGGGTTATATCAGAAGCATATCTCATCTTTCTCCTTACGTCTGGAAGGGAAAACGTTTGATCCCTCCATCACATGATCCCGCCCTATGAATGAGGGATGCTCATTACTATTAGCCCCCTGCGCCAAAGACGATAATGCGTATTTCATCTCCATCAATAATCGGATGAGTAAGTGCGTCAGGAAAAGTACTCTTTCCGTTCACAAAAATATCCAGGTAGCCTCTCAACTGGCCTTTCTTTTCAAACAACTTTTTTTCAATAGGGGGATATTGCTTTATCAAGGCGGCAAGGCATTCCCCAACATCCTTCCCCTCTACCTCTATCGCCTCTTTCCCTCTGACGTGTTCAGCAAAAAAGGGATGCATGGCGATCCGTGTGCTCATGATTTCACCCCCCCGCAAACCCTGCATGCCTTGTTCTTCTGAAGGTCTACGGTCATAAAGATCGTCTCTTCTCCCCTCACGTAGAGCATCTTTCCCGCAAGGAGCTCACCAAATCCTGCAAGGAGTTTTGTCGCCTCCATGACCTGCAGGGAGGCGATGAGAGCAGGGGTGAATCCAAAGACAGGAAAAGGTTTTTTCCCTTCGACGTCCCGGGGGAAAATACATTCAAAACAGGGGGTCTGGCCTGGTATGATGGTAGTGATCTCACCCATCATGCCGTAGATACCGCCATGGATGAGCGGAATGCCTGCCTTGACACATCCTTCGTTCAGGATAAACCGCGTCGCCATGTTATCCATACAATCCATGACGAGGTCCACCCCCTCTAATAACCCCGCAAAGTTCTCTGCCGTTATCTTCACAGCACGTGCGTTCATATCAACCGTCGAGTTCAGCTTCTCGAGTTTTTGCGCAGCTGAGACCACCTTCTTTTCCCCGATATCAGCCTCCCAGTGTAAGATCTGGCGATTCAGATTCGAAAGCTCAACAGCGTCTGAATCTACCACTGTCAGTTTCCCTATGCCTGCACAGGCAAGGTAGATGGCGACAGGAGACCCCAGTCCTCCAACCCCGGCGATCAGTACATGAGCCTGTCTGAGTTTCCGCTGTCCCTCCTCACCGAAAGCGGGGTAAAGGATCTGGCGGTCATATCTGACGAGATCCTCTTCTGTGAGAGGTGACGTCGAACTATCCGTGCCGCTCTTTACCATACCTATCTCTTTTCGTGTTACAGACCTTTATGAAAATCCGTATCGCTCACCTATAAAGATACATCACCGTATCCCTAACCAGTTACTACAGTCTCACCTCCATGGCCCCAAAGGGACATGCCTTGACACAAAGCTCACAGGCCACGCATTTATCGGCGATAAATTCCACATGCCAGTCGGCGTGGTCCACAACAAGGGCCTCCGAAGGACATAGAGGCACACAAACCCCACAGTGGACACAAGCATCATCCTTCATCGTGATGTCCCTGCTCAAGTTCTGAATCTCTATCTTGAGCCCCTTCAGGTAACTCAAGGCCTCCTGCACATCCTTTTGCGCACCCAGGAGTTCTACAACGAGCAATCCTCCTTCCGGCGGGGCTATGGAGGCCTTCAGGATATTAAAATCCAGGTTATATCTCCTGACGGTATTGGAGAGGATGGGTTGATCGATCAGCTGTGAAGGAAAATGCAATACTACTCTCCGCGAAATCATCGTTGCCTCCTTGATTGCTCTACCGGCCTCTCGTGAAAGGCCTTAAAGGTTATCCCCGCTTCTTTCCCCGGGAGCCGCTCTACGGGTTGAGTCAGTAAGAACTCCCCCTTCTCGATCCGCTCTTTCAAGACCTGAGCGATCTCCCGTGCCTGAGATAAGCTGGAGATGGCACCGGTGGGTACTTCCTTGTTACCGATCTTTATCTTCCCGTCTCTCAGTTCCTTATAACTTACCTCCCCCAGGACATCTGGTTTTGCCTGGGGATAAGCCTCGCTGTAATCTACAATAGGGGCCAGTATATCTTCATCAGCGACAGAGGTAAAAAAGGCCATCTCCTCATCGAGAATGGGGATGGGGATCCCTATCCCCACGCCTAAACTGGTCCCATAGCCAGTCATGCTCACCCCCCGCAGGTAGCGGGCATCCATCCCCTTCAAGTCCCCGATGACACACAAGGTCCCTGCCCCCCGTGTGGGCACCTCGCGCTCTGTTCGCGGGGCAGCAGGGTTGTGCTGGGTCCCCTGCCATGACACAAAGCCCACGCCACCTCCTAAAAATATCCTCGTTCCGATACCGATGGTTCGATACAAGGGATCATTCAACAAGGGAGAAAGAACCCCGGCACTACAGTAGTTGGCATTCCCCAGTTTCGGCTTCAAAATCCCCAAATAAGTGTAGATGGCTTTATCTGATAGGTTCACGGCTACATTATAGTTCTGATAGGCATTGCGTACGTTAAAGAGCACCGCCTCATTGACATCCTTGATATTGAGCCAGCTCTTGAGCTCTTGGCGGGGATAACAATCCGTACCGTAGGCAGAAGCCTCCAACACGATGTCTTTCCCAGAGACGAATTCCTCGATGACATGTCCCCCACCATAGCGAAACTCACCGGGGTGAATCTTATTGCGAGGATCGTCCGCAGGGAGTTGAGCAGCCCCCAAAAAAATGTCTACGGCGGCAATCCCCGTATAGACAGGCACCCCATTGAGGAGACACGTACCACCCCCCAGCTTTATCCTCGGTTTGGTATGGCCGACATTGAGATACATACCGCTCGAACACATGGGGCCAAAGGTCCCAGTGGTCACCACATCCACCTCCTGGTAGGCCTTTTCCACCCCCTTCTTGCGGACAATGCCGGTCATCTCCTCAGCAGTTACCACCACTGCCTTGCCCGCCTTGAGCTTGTTATTTATCTCCTGAATAGTCCTGGGCATTGCTTAGCTCCTTTCCGTCTCAACAGCTCATAGAGGATTATCGTTCCTCAGTGTATCTTTCGGCCTCGCTTCTCATGTTCTTGTCATCTTTGTTGTTCCCCCAGAAGGGGGACATATTTCTCAACTTTTCCGTTATCATGGGGAGGACCTCCAGGACTGCATCCACATCCTCCTCGGTGTTAAACTTATTGAGGCTCAGGCGCAAGCTCCCATGGGCAACTTCGGGAGAAAGGCCTATTCCCAGCAACACATGCGAAGGATCAGTAGAGCCGGAGCTACACGCGGACCCTGAAGAGGCGCAGATCCCCTCAAAATCAAGGCTGAGCAAGATGCTCTCCCCCTCTATACCCTTCAGGCAGATACTGAGGGTATTGAAGAGTCTTTTTCCAGGATGTCCATTCACAATCACCTCTGGAATTCGCTCCAGAATACCTTTCTCCAGTTTAGCGCAGAGATACCGGATTTTCTGCTCGTTTGCGGATAATTCTGCCTCGCCGATCTCCGCTGCCTTACCCAGCCCTATGATCCCGGGGACATTCTCCGTCCCTGCGCGTCGATTCCTCTCGTGGTGTCCTCCATGCACAAGGGGATCAATCTGCACCCCCTTGCGCACATACAAGGCGCCAATGCCCTTGGGGCCATAAAACTTGTGGCCTGAGAGGGAGAGGAGATCAATATCCATGGCCTTGACATCAATCTGTAACTTCCCTACGGTTTGAACGGCATCCGTATGGAAATAGATGTTATGCTCATGGGCAATGCGCGTTATCTCCTCGATGGGTTCGATGGTACCGATCTCGTTGTTGCCGTGCATAATGGTGATCAAGACGGTATCTCTTTTGATAGCCCTTGTGAGGGTCTCGAGATCAACGATCCCATATCTATCCACCGGCAGATAGGTAACCTCGCAACCAATGTTCTCCACATACTCGCAGACATTCAATACGGCGTGGTGTTCTATTTGAGAGGTGATGATATGTCCTCCTTTATTACGGAGGGCACTGACCACTCCCTTTACCGCCGCATTGTCGGCCTCGGTTCCTCCCGAGGTAAAGACGATCTCTTCAGGATCAGCATGTATGAGCCGGGCAACCTGTGCTCTGGCCTCCTCTACCTCCTCCCGCACGTCCCGGGCACAGGCATAGATAGCAGATGGATTGGCAAACCGCTCGGCAAGATAGGGCGCCATCGCCTCCCCTACCCGAGGATCAAGGGGTGTCGTAGCATTGCTGTCTAAATAATGTATTCCGCCCACGCTCTCGCTCCTGTATTGTTATATTTCCCCTTTTCAATGAGCTCTTGTAACGTCATATTTTGTAAAATATCCTTGAGCTCATTGCTCATCTCCTCCCACAGATATCTGCTCGTACAATCAGGGCTCTTGGGACACGAATCGGAATCCTTAATACACTCCAATAAAGAAAAGTCCTCGTCAAAGGCTTTAATGATCTCAAAGAGGCTTACCTCCACTGGATTTACCTTGAGGAGATAGCCCCCCTTGGCCCCTCTGATTCCTTGTAATATCCCGGCCCGCTCAAGGGGGGAGGCCAATTGACGCAGATAGAGGGAAGAGACCCCCATCTCCTTGGCCAGTTCTTCGGTATTCATCATCTCACCCTTCTGGGCCAAGGTCACCACCATCCGCACACCATACCGTAACATTGTCGGTATCTTCATGACAGTCCTCGTACTCACTATATATTGTGATTAACTTACTAACATTTGTCAAGGCCTT
>CAYWLI010000014.1:0-28709 GCA_964459135.1 uncultured Thermodesulfobacteriota bacterium
ATAAAGAAAGCATGAGGCCGATGCCGTATGACAGGTGGAATAAATAATCGAGCTCCAACATGATGAGACCTGCCTGGAGTGTAGCAAGGCCCGCGTAGCCGAGAAGATATCCCATAACGACCTCTACGCGGCTGAAGTTGTTTGCAAACATCCGGGTGAGCGTCTCTTCCCGCCGCTCCCGCACGATGACAATCAAGCAGAGCACATAAGAGGTAAAATGAATGATAAAAGCCGTTATCATAACATACAGTTCTTCGGGATTGGTGAACAGGGCGACCGGCAAAGTCTGGATAAATACCTTAAACAGATAGAAAACGATCAACGGCAAAAAAACGGACAGGGCCAGGAAACGTCGGTCGCCGAGCAGTTGGCAATAAATGCGCGCGGTTATCGCTAACGTGTTATTTACCATGTTTTTCCTTCTCTTCCACGAGTTTCAGGAAGATATCCTCAAGGCTCTCGTGCTGGATGGATATACTCGAGATGCCGGGCTCAAGGCCATAGCGTCTTAGCAGCCCCGGCAGCTCGCGGGGATAATCTCTTACCTTCTTTGTGATTGTCTTTCCATCTTTTTCAAGTGTCACCCGTGTTTGTCCCGTGGCCAGGATACGTGCTGGCGTGTCTTCTATGATCAGGCGGCCGTGCCGCAGGATACCGACGCGGTCGCAGGCCAGTGGTTCATCCATGAGGTGCGTGG
Source organism: uncultured Thermodesulfobacteriota bacterium (assembly GCA_964459135.1). Classification (GTDB taxonomy): domain Bacteria; phylum Desulfobacterota; class B13-G15; order B13-G15; family RBG-16-54-18; genus CAYWLI01. The sequence goes on from CAYWLI010000014.1 coordinate 698, forward strand.
TGATGATAATAGTGATACCTTGATCCACCAACGAGCGAAAATGCCTCCAAAAGCTCTCTTTGAGAACAGGGTCGACCCCCGCAGTCGGCTCGTCCAGCAGCAAGAGGACCGGCTCATGCACGGTCGCACAGGCCAGCGAGCAGCGCTGCTTGAGACCTCCAGAAAGGGTTGCCACTTTGCGACCGGCCAGATCAGCAAGGCCGACAAACTCAAGGACATGATCGATCCGCTCGTCCAATTGGTCAAGCTTGTGGGCCCGTGCAAAGAACTTGACATTGGCCCGAACGGTTAAATCTCCATACAGCGCAGGTATCTGGGGCATATAACCAAGATGTGCCCTTGCAGATCGGGCCTCCTGGGGCATGGCATATCCGAGAACCGTAACCGACCCTGCGGTCGGCTTGATCGCACCAACCAGGGTCTTGATCAGGGTAGACTTCCCAGCACCGTTCGGCCCTAAGAGCCCATAGATCTGCCCCGACTCGATTGTTAAATCAAGCCCCTGCAATGCCTTCACCTTCCCGTAGTTCTTAACAAGACCTGAAATTGATATAGTTTGCTGCATAGGATTCATCTTAAGAGGTCACGGAGACCCCAAAACCTGATGTTTGTGGAAAACATAGTCTCTTGTGTATTAACACAGACATGCATTTCAGGCAATAAAAAGAAGGCCCCTTTGCTGGGGCTGGGAAGAGAGAAGGAATCTAAGAGGGGTGAGTCTGCTATAAAACAATCATCATTCAATACTTGCTTTATCTACCTACCCATAATTCTCTTTGGCATAAAAGTCAACCCCTGGTCACCGCTCTTGCTTTTTCCTCCAATCTCTGTTATTGATTGATCTCAACTCTGTGAGATAACAGAAAAGGGAGCACATATGTCAGCAAAAGAGAAACCTCTCGACAAGATGACGGTCAAAGAGCTGCGTGACCTGGCCAAGGGGATGGGGGCCGAGGGTGTAAGCGGGATGAAGAAAGAAGAACTCCTGGACTTTATCAGGCAGGCCAAACCAGCCAAACCAGTCCCCGAGGAAGCACCCCCTGCGGCCGGAAAGGCCGTCAAGAAGGCGAAGAAAAAAGAGCTGAACGTCAAGCAGCTGAAACAGCGGATCATAGTAATCAAGGCCAAGCGGACCGAGGCCCTGGAAAAGGGTGACAAGCGGATGGCCACCATCTACAAACGCCAGATCAGCCGGCTCAAAAAGCAAACGAGGAAGGCGGCACAGCTCGCCGCGGCGTCAGGTGGATGAAGAAGATAGCCCCCTCCATACTTTCAGCCGATCTGGCCCACCTGGCTGATGACGTGCAGGAAGTGATCGAGGCCGGAGCCGACTGGATCCATGTGGATGTGATGGACGGGCACTTCGTCCCCAACATCACCATCGGCCCTGTTGTGGTCAAGGCCCTGAAAAAGGTGGTGAGCATCCCCCTCGACGTCCACCTCATGATTGAGAATGCTGACCGCTACCTCGATGACTTCATCGAGGCCGGAGCCGACATCCTCACCGTCCAGGTGGAGGCGTGTACCCACCTGCACCGAACAATCAATGCCATCAAGGAAAAGGGGATCAAAACCGGGGTGGCCCTCAACCCCGCGACCCCCCTGGAAAGCCTCGACTACATCCTCCCCGACCTGGACGTGGTGATGATCATGACGGTGAACCCGGGCTTTGGGGGGCAGGAGTTCATCCCCACGATGCTCCCCAAGATAGAGCAGTTGAAGCGTAGGATCACCGAACAAAAGCTGCATGTCGAGATCGAGGTGGACGGGGGGATCAAGGTGGACAACATCGGGGAGGTAGCGCGCCGCGGAGGAGACATCTTTGTGGCTGGCTCAGGGATCTTCGGCACCCCAGACCGTACAGAGACGATCAGAAAGATGCGGAAGGAGATCGGCACCTAACGGCACGGGCTGGGTTGACAACCCCTCTGGCCTTACATACAATAACAGCCAAAGCATAACAGGCGTGGCGGTGTAGCTCAGATGGTTAGAGCATGCGGCTCATATCCGCAGTGTCCGGGGTTCAATTCCCTGCACCGCCACCAATGATTTTCATTACTTAAGCCACCCCCTACACCTTCGCTACCCTCAACCGTGCTCATTCCGCACTATTCTACAGCCTCTTCCGTTCCGGGTATCGCGCGGTAGATACAATAAACCTCGGTCAGGTCGTGCTCGCTGTAGTGTGCCGTCTCGTAGCGTTTCTCGCCTACATAATCCAGTGTTATTGCGATCTTTTGTTCCTTGTCTTTCCAGCTGACGAATATCGCACTGTGCGTTATCCCCTCGCGTGAGCGATAGTCTACGTTGGTGTGCATGATCCAATCGCCGGGTTGTATAATGTCCCAGTCCTTCAGATACGGGCCTTTCTCATTCTCTTCGCTCTGGAAAACAACAGTTCGTGACTTTTCCTGGTAGCCTGCGCAGTTGTAGACCGCGTTCGCGAAATCCCAGCACCCTCCTATCCGCCGCGTGCCGTCGGCCACTATCCTGTCGCCTATGGCAAGGACCCTCTCGCCCGGAGTGCCTTTGGGGTGGTAATCGGGACAGATACTCCGTTGATCGTCATTCCATGCGCGGCAGGGTTTCTGGTCGGTGTTCTCGTCTGCGAAACAGACCGGCGCACTCATTAACAGCACGACGATGTACACGATCATGAGGACATTCTTCATACTTCCCCCTCGCATGCTCCCATACAACTATACTGATACGATAACTACCCCACAGGGATGGTCAGAATCGGCCTTTTGCCGTTCCAATGTTTGCTCAGACTATGGATTAGGCCCAGGACAATTCGTCCAAGAAGGTAATCCAACCCCATCCCCTCCTTTCTCCAATGTTCACAGCGATGCTATAGACCAAGATCTGATCCGACATTTGCGACAATGAGAGATTTGACTTTTTCAATAGTGTAGGCCTGGCATCTATATCACGTCAAGTGAGTTATGTCCCTGGAACGCCGTATTGCTCCCACATCTTGCTGGCATCACAGATCTCCCCTTCAAGGCATGTCGTGTGGTCGATGAGCCTGGCCAGCTTGATTGCCTCAGCCGCCGCTTTCGTCAAATATTTCCCATCTTGATCATGCTCTATATTGATTTTCTGGACGTAGGCGCTCTAGAGCTGGCACGAACCAAGAAAGATCTGCTCCTTTGTTTCCTCCAAAGAGATCTCTTATTTCATAACTCCTCCTTATCAACTGAAATACGCCTATTAAGGTCACTTCATCAATGCAATCTCACCCGGCAACCAGGTCTTGTAGCGCCCCTCCCACAGTTGCGCCCTGGCGTGACCTCGCAAACTCTACATCCCGTCTCCCGCCCTAGCGCAGGGCTGCGGGGTCGAAGCATGGCTCCGAGAGGCTATAGAGGCGCGGAATTACTCTTCTTCCTTTTTTTGAAAATGTTTCTTTGCATTCTCAAACGACTGCTGCATGGCCTTAAACGAAACTTTCAATCCTTGATGGATCTCCTGCCACGCATCTCCTGAAGTACTCTGAAGCCGCTTCAATTTTTCTCTTGCCTGCTTTAATTCAGAATCCAACTGATCAAGATGCGGCTGGACCTTCGCTTGCGCTTCTTTTTTTGCTAAATGCATCTGCACCTTGGCTTCATCCATCTTCGTCTGCCACTTTGCCATTTCTTGTTTGAGCTGCTCGGTCACTGTTTTTTTCTCTGGCTGTTGACCTGTCTGTTCGTCCATTACATCCTCCTTTTTTTGTGATACGTTTATTATCTTTTCTTCACTACTTCACCAACTCAGGGTCACCAGGCCGCCAGGTCTTGTGGAGCCCCTCCAGCATCCCGATATGTTGGGACTTAAAAACTCGACATCCCGTCTCCCTGCGGGGTCGAACCAAGGCTGCAGCGGACCGTATAAACAGAGTATCACGTTCCAGCCTTTCCCGGGGATGGTCTGCAGCCAGTTGCTTTCCTTGCCGGTCGGCGGCTTGGGACCAAAATAGATGTCGTAGAAACCGTCGGCGTTCTGTTGCAGTCCCTCCTTATTGTTGTCGATGCCGGGAAACCTCCGTGATAAGCTTGATGCCAGGGAGGTATCCTGTGAGCATTGGCAAGAACGCTAAAGATATCATCCCCTTTAAGATACCGCACCATCTCGTGACTCTTCCCCGCCCCAACATGACCCCCTTCCATTACCAACTTAAAAACATCCTCATCCCTCGTCTTTCTCTATTGTTTCGCTCCCGAGATAGCCCACCAGATGGCATCCAGCAAGGCCTGATCATCGATGGGTTTTCGAAAAAAAGCCGCCGCTCCGAGTCTTTGTGCATGTTCACGGGTCTGTGCATCATCGCTGGCGGAAATCACAATGACCGGCATCCCTATTCCTCGTGACCTCAATTCACGCTGGAGATCAAAACCGGTTGAACCGGGCATTCGCAGATCAACGATGATACAGGCATTATTGTTGAGCCGTTCGCCGCTGAAGAATTCCTCTACGGAGGCGAACGTTTCTACCTCGAGGTTTGCGGATCGCAACAGCCTCTCAAATGACCTCCGGATTGATTCATCATCATCAATGACATAGGCCTTGCTTTGCATAGGGTGCATAAGGATACCCTTCCACCTTTGGTCATATGTGTGCGGGAGCACTATATAGCTTGTAACACAGAATAAAGAAGACCTGAGCAGATGTCTATTGGACCTTGGTCTTATATGATAAGGAAAGTGATCAGAGGTCAGTGATCGGTGACCAGAACTCAGTGATCAGTGAACAGTAATCGGTGATCAGAGAATAGTGATCGGTGAACAGTTATCAGTGAGGGGGGAGGTAATACCCGCCTTCTCGGCCAGGCGGACTAAATCTGCCACCGAGTCAACACCGAGTTTCCCCATAATGCGACCGCGGTGGACCTTCACCGTTTTCTCGGCGATGCCCAATTCGTACGCAATCTGCTTGTTCAGCATGCCGGTGATGACGTAACGGAGGACGTCAAATTCACGAGCAGTAAGCAGTGCAATGCGCCCGCGGATGTCATGCACTTCGGCATATTCCGCTCTCCCTTGCGTGTCTTTTTCAATCGCCTCCCGCACCGCCTGCAGGAGCTCCTCATCATCAAAAGGTTTGGCAAGGAAATCGACGGCGCCTTTTTTCATGGCCTGCACGCCCATGGGGATATTGCCGTGACCGGTGATAAAGATAATGGGCATGCTGTAATCGGCCTTGCTCAGCTCATCCTGCAGGTCTATGCCGCTTATGCCCGGCATCCGCACATCGAGAACGATACACCCGATTCCATCATAGTGCTCGCGCTCCAGGAACAGGTTAGCGGAGGCGAAAACCTCCACCTCAAATCCCGCTGAACGTAACAGCCGCGAGAGACTCTTGCGAACGGAGGCATCATCGTCGATTATAAAAACGATAGGCCTTAATGCAGTTATCGGTGATCGGTCATCAGGCATCGGTTAATTACCAATTTCCAGTTAACAGTAATCAGTAAACAGTAATCAGTAAAAAACCCCGAACCACTTGATCACTGATTACTGATCACCGATCACTGATCACTCAGTATCTGTTAAGTATTCCGCCATCTCCTCGCGCATAACATGATCGTTCTGCCCGCAAAATAGATGGGCCTTAACCATCATCGAATTGAGCATACGCCCGATTTGCATAAGTTCCTTCGTCAACTCCTCCGCCTGTTGCTGATCCAGATATTGACAGTCGCGCGCTTCGTCGATCCAGTGCTGGGTCTCCATCTGCTCGGCATCCGCGTCTGTTAGCTTACTAATAAAGTGCTTCTCATAACGCCGCTTGGCCCAGGCTTCCGCAATCTGTGCTCCAATGGACCGGGATGCCCGCCGGATTTGATCGGTCAGAGCATAGGTTTCTCCCTTTGGAAAGTCTTTGGTAATTTCAAAGACTGTGCGTGCCACCTTTTTAGCCTTTTGATAGACGACCAGATCACGAAAACTCTGAGCATGATTCAGTTCCATCATGATCCTTCCCTTACTGACCACTGATCACCGATTACTGTTCACTGATTACTAGTAGTCAGAATCGGTATTTCGATATAGAATGTTACCCCTTTATCCGGATTATTTGCAACCCATATGCGACCGCCGTGTGCTTCAATGATGGAACGGCTGATTGAAAGCCCCATCCCTAGACCGGAGCGCTTCGTGGTGAAGAAGGGCTCGAAGATATGATCCAGGTCTTTCTCTGCAATACCGGGACCGAAATCGCGTACAGCCACTTGCACAGCACCGTGATCAATAGGGCGTGTTTGCAGAATGATCTTTCTGCCTTCAGGCTCCTTGTGCGACATTATTTCTGCGGCGTTCATAATAAGGTTAAGTATCACCTGCTGGATCTGTACCCTGTCTACATGGACCAATGGTAATGTATCGGGAAGATCCATCTCGACTTCTATGTTTCTGATAATGGCTTCGCTGTGGAAAAGAGAGATCATGTCACGCAAAACATCATTGATCGAAATGGTCTCTTGTTCAATTTCCTCCTGCTTGAGCATAGACCTGACGCCCCGGATTATGTCACTTGCCCTTTTGTCATCGTTCGCTATGTCCTGCAGTATCTCTCGTAATTCAGCGAGATCAAGCCGGTCTGATTGGAGAAAGCGAAGGGCCGCCCGGGCATTGCTGAGGATAGCGGTCAGGGGCTGATTCAATTCATGTGCCAGGGACGCTGTCAATTCCCCCATGCGCGATACCCGTTCTATCCGCATCAGTTCTCTGCGTGCACGAAATGCTTCGACTTCGGCCTTTTTGAGCTCCGTAATATCATGAACCGTACCGATCATGCGGATCGGCTTTCTGGTTTCGCCAAAGGTTACCTCACCGCGCTCATGGACAATACGCTCGGACCCATCCGGGCGTATCACCCTGTGATCGATGCTATAGGGCGTGTGCGGATCGACAAGCGATTCGTCCACTGCCTTTTTGACGGCGTCACGATCATCAGAATGCACTGAGGCAAGGAAGGCTTCATAGGTTGCACCAAACTCCCGTGGCCGGAGTCCAAAGATCCGGTAGACCTCATCGGACCAACTGAGTTCATTGGTCACAATGTTCCAGTCCCAGTTTCCCAGATGGGCAATCCGCTGGGCCTCGGCAAGGCTCTGCTCACTTCTTCTGAGCGCCTCCTCAGTGTGCTTGCGGGGCGTGATGTCGCGGTTACTAACGCGTAAACCCCAGAATTCTCCGCTCGGACCTTTTACCGGCTGGCAGGCATGCTCGATCCAACGAATCTGCCCGTCTTTTCTGCGGATACGGAACTGCACTTCGTAAAACTTCTGAGCTCGGCGCTCTTCCGCATAATGCCGATCCCAGATGTCTCTATCTTCAGGAACGATGATCTCCCACCGTAAGGGAGGGTTGTCAATAAACTGCTTATTCGTGTACCCCGTAATGCGCTCGGCGGAAAACGACATGTAGCGAATGGTTCCGTCGGGGTTCACCCAATACTCCCAATCGTAGGTAAAATCGGCCACTATCCGGTATGCAAAATCAGCCTCCTCCAATTCCAGGCGCACAAGCTGTTCGCGCTCGGCAGCTTCGAACATGATGCGTAGATCTCCTTCAATGATGTGCTGAAATTCGGAGAATAAATCTTTATAGGTAGAGGCGTGCGGGTTGTCCTTGTTATCAAGCACGCATATGGTACCGAAGATTTCTCCGTCAGGCCACACCAGCGGGTATCCGAGGTAGTAGATCATGCCCAACTCAATATCCGGATTGTGATCCCACTGAGGATCGTGCAGCGCATCGGGAACCAAAAGGGGACTGCGCTGCTTCATGACCGTCTCACAGTACAGGCCGGTATTGAGGTCTGCGCGTTCCCCGTGCTTATAGGGGTTGCCCTCGGTGGCACTTGATATAAAAACCTCGATCTGCGGCGGATCGACCTTCATGATGAGCCCTGCCGGCACGCCCACTGTCTTGGCCATGAGGTCAACGATGCCTTGCCACTTAACGGTAACCTCATCAGGGATGTTGGGTTTCTTTGATGCCTTTTGAGCTCTGTTATGCATACGGGTATATGCTCCCTAACCTCTTTATACCCCCTTGAGATGCATACTCATGCACCTCTTGCGATGCACACAAGGTGTTCACCAGCGAAAAAGCTAGTGATGTCAGGATATTATCATCTAAACAGCGGTAATATCAAGGTGTGAGTTGCACGGCGTGCATTGCGCGGGAACTCATGTGTGGGCTACTCAAATGCGAACTCTCTCTCGTGAAAGACCCGCAGGCAGGCATCGACAACCACTGGATCATAGAGAACGCCCTTCTGGTGCAGGATTTCCTCCAATGCACCCTCGAGAGCATGGGCCGGTCGATAGGGGCGTCGCGAGGTCATGGCTTCCACCACATCAGCTACCGCCAAGATCCGCGCCTCCAGCATGATCTTATCACCCGCGAGTCCCTGGGGATAGCCAGAACCATCCAAAAATTCGTGATGTTGCAGTACAATTTTAGCAATCGGTCGGGAAAAATCGATCCCCTGTAATATATCATGACCTATTTGGGGATGAGCCTCAATAATATTGAACTCGGGTTCGCTTAATCGATTGGGCTTGATGAGGATCTCAGTGGGTATATTTACCTTGCCGACGTCATGCACCATAGCTGCCAGCCTGAGCCTCTCATGCCGACCCTTGGCAAGGCCCATTTCCTTTGCAATGGCACAGGCAAGCTTTGTCACCCGGTTTTGATGACCGGCGGTAAAAGGATCCCGTATCTCGGTGACCGCAGCGATGGCCATGATCGATTGCTCCAGGCTTTTGTTCAGTCGCTCAACCCCCTTCTTGAGCTTCTTTTCCGTCCGAATGCGCTTGGTAATTTCATCCTGTAAGTGTCTATTCGCGGTGACAAGCTCGGCCGTGCGCATCCTCACCTGTAGTTCTAAGTTGTTATAGGCGTTGAGCAGCTCCCTTTCCGCCAGACCAAGTCTATGCGCAAGCCGCAAAAGAGAATAGGCAATTGGTGGGGCCACAAGAGCAGGGACTAAGATGGAGGAGACGATACCAACGAGCACAAATGCATCTACAATAGTGCCAATGAGCCAATACAACAAAAAGGAAGAAAGCATTGCGCATAAGGTAACCATGAAAGTCACCTTGGCGACGCCAAAGTGCCCTAAGAAGCTACGAAGCATAATCTCTCTCTTTATCCGCCGTGCAGTTTTATCAAGCATTACCTGTCTCCCGGCTTAGTGTCACACCACCGGCATTAGCATATCTCTGTTCTTCACCTTAGGTTGTTGGATCAACGACCCTACCCATAAACAGGATGCTCCCGGTCTTGTTGTCACGGATCAGGAAGAGGAAGGGATGGTCAGCTCGAAACGTCGGGGGAGGTTCCGGCACAGCCTTTAAGCTCATGGCAATTCCTGTCGCTGCAGCAGCCTCGGTCCCCTCTTCATTAACCTCAACAACGGCCTGGTGAATGGCGGCGCTGATGTATAATAATGTAGTGCCGTCCATGCCAGCGAAATTAGCCTTGGTCTGGTCGAAGGCATCGCGCATGCCCATTGCTACCAGAGTTTCGTTCAAACTAAAAGAGGAAGCAAGTTTGAATTTCGGCACAAAAACATCTAGCTCCTGCTCCCGGAGATGTGTGATCCACTGGTTGAGGTTTTCGGGTGTCAGGGCCTTTTCAAGCTCGGCTAGGCCGTCGATGCGCCTCGGCAGAAGGATCAACATCGCGAGATCATCTCCCTCATACGGTAGTTCCACGATCTGCAGTCCCTCATCTTCCCCATATCGCAACGTGTGCTCTTGGGACATGAACGGTGCCTGAACTGTCTTTTCCCGTGTCAGGTAAAAAGGGGCGTCTTGCGTCAGGGATTTCTTGAACTGCCGTGCCCAATTCCCCTTGAAATAGATCGCATTGACCAGAACGAGTCGCGTCAGCGGCGTGAGAACGCCAGGCTGGATCAGATCCGTGATCTTTCCCTCAGTTTCCTCTTCGACCCATTCGTTGATCCTTGTGCGCGCCTCCTCATTAGCTGTTTTGTAATCCACTGGCGTAATAGAGGCCCCATAGTATTTCTTCATTAATGCCAGGTATTCTTTGAGAAAGGGATAGTCCTTATGCGGCCACAGGGAGTTTGCAATGTGTAATCGGATCAGTCCCCTTCTCTGGACGGCATTCAAGTCGGATCTGAGTCGGGCAAAGGCCGGATGAAGCTGTTTCTGGTCAAGGGAAAAGTGAAGGGTCTCGGCCATTTGCTGGGCAGTATCCCCCCTGGCACCCCCATAGGTCATGGCCAAGGCGGTGGATATGCTGTAGGGTGATAGGAACAGATTGCCGTCGGCCCTGCGCAGCTCCTGGTAGAGCTCGAGGGCAAATGCGGTGTTACCCTCCACCACTGTTTGTACATGTGGCTGATCAGCTGACGAGGCGGATGAAACCAGCATAATGATCACCATGGTCACCAAGAGCGATAAGAGAGTAGAGCGTTTCACTTTTTTACCTCCTCTTTAATTAAATGACACCACCAATACATATTACAATAATATATATAAATATATGCAATAAATATGCCGAATATTGCGGGACAATCCTTCAAATACACGATATAACACAAAAAATGACCATAACAGATACCAAGATGTCTTGCAATACAAGAACAAGACTATATACACGTTTCGTACATTGACATTATGCACGGGGTGGGGTAATGATACCGGAAGTACTATTACTATGTCTTCTTTGTGCTAACTTGCTATCCTACCCAAGAGAGATGGGAGATGAAAATCAAACCACACTACAGCATCGCCTTTTTGGGTGCAGCATTACTACTCTTAACAATAATCTCTCCTGTGCTCGCAACCGATCAGTATGCAGCACAAACAGGAAAAGGATGCATATTTTGCCATCAAGAAAGCACTGGTGGCCCGCTCAAGACCGTTGGCTTTGCCTATATCAAGAATGGGTATCAGTACCCAATCCCCGAGCAGATACTGGACAAGGCCGATGCCCTGCAGAGGCCTCTTCATAAAACACTGCGGTTCATTATCGGGTACCTCCATCTCCTTGCAGCTGTCGTATTTTGTGGTGCAATTTTTTACATCCACATCTTTGTTAGGCCTGCTCGGCTCATCGGAGGAATCCCGAAACATGAACGCATCCTCGGCGTCACCTGCATGATCACCTTGGCGCTCACTGGCATCTATTTAACATGGGCGCGCATCAGCAGGTGGGAGCAATTCTTCGACAACACCTTTGGCCTCATGCTCTTTTTCAAGATCCTCCTCTTTCTCGTAATGGTAGGTATCGGCATTGCCGCCATCACGGTAATCCACCGACGGATGCAAAGAGATGTAAGGGCTTCCGAGGGTCCTCCCGATGCCGATAACATCACCCGTTCCAACCTGAGTTATTTTGATGGTACCGCCGGTAAACCCGCCTATGTGGTTATTAACAAAAAGATTTATGATGTCACCACAAGTCCCAAATGGAAAAAGGGGCGGCACGTTGGCAAACATGGGGCGGGCATGGATCTTACCGATGCCCTCAAAGGGGCGCCTCACGGCGTAGAGGTCTTGAAAAATGTCAAGTATGTCGGAGCATTCACAGGGGGGCAAGACATGACGCAAAAGTTTACGTTCGCCCAAAAGACCTTTATTAAGATGGCCTATATCAATCTGGTCATCATCTTTTTGATCCTCGCCTGCATCAGTGTATGGCGCTGGGGTTCCCCCTTCAGGTTGATTCCGGAGTCACGGGCTGATGTCATCTCAGGGAGCACCTGTATTGCATGCCATCAGGAGATCACCCCCGGGATCTACCATGACTGGAAGGGGAGCGTTCATGCGAAGGTTGATGTGCATTGCTACAAGTGTCACAAGACGAATAAGGAAGATAATCTCTTCAGCGCAGCCCACCTGGAGAACGATCCCAATCCCATCTCGGTAGTGGTAAGCCCCAGGGATTGCAGTGGGTGCCACGCGAAGGAAGCAGCGCAGTACGCAAAGAGCAAACACGCGCATACCCTCGAGATCATGTGGAAGGTTGATCGCTGGCTCAATGACGGCATGAACAACGCCATCGAGCGCACAACAGGATGTTATGCCTGTCATGGCACCGAGGTAAAGGTCAGCGATGGCAAACCCGTGCCGGGGGTGTGGCCCAATGTCGGCGTGGGCAGAAAAAATCCGGACGGCAGCCTCGGTAGTTGCAGCAGCTGCCATACCAGGCATAAATTTTCATTAGTAGAAGCGAGGAAACCCGAGGCATGTGACCAGTGTCATCTCGGGCCGGATCACCCCCAGATCGAGATCTACAACGAATCCAAGCACGGAACTATCTACCATGCCGAGGGTCACGCCTGGAACTGGCGGCCTGACGATGGGCGCTGGCAAGCGGGGACGGATTATCGCGCCCCCACCTGTGCGGCGTGTCATATGTCCCCTGCCGTCGACGTCCCCGCAACGCACGACGTTACGGAGCGGCTTGCATGGGAGCTGCAGGTCCCGTTGACCATCCGGCCGGAGGCATTCCAGCCCTTTCCCGCTGAGACAGACTGGAAGGCCGAACGGGAGAAGATGAAAACGGTATGTCTGCAGTGCCATGCGCAGACGTGGACCGACGCCCATTTCTCGAACCTGGATCAGGTGGTGAGCAATTACAACGAAGAATACTATAAGCCGATAAAGGGATTGATCGATTCCCTCTACAAGTCCGGCCTTCTTTCAAATCAAAGCTATTTTGATGAAGAGCTCGAATGGGAATTTTATGAGTTCTGGCACCATGAAGGGCGCAGGGCTCGGATGGGTGCCGCCATGATGGCACCTGATTATGCCTGGTGGCACGGCTTTTATGAGTTGAAGCACCGTTTTAATCACATTAATCAACGAGCAGAAGTGCTACGGAAGGACCGGCGGGTTTATATCTATAAAAAATTCCCAGGGCGATCTGAAAAATAGTCGGCTCGCTTCAATCTGACTGAGGGAATCTGCGTAAAATAGGGAAACGCTTCAAAAATAGTAGGTCACCCAGAGGAAGGCGCTGTCATTCCCCCTCGCCACGAAGGGGGTAAAAGGAATCCTGAACCCGCCGTATTCGCTACCCTCGCGGCCATAGTAGATATTGGCCCCCACGGTGACCTGGACATCCTGCAACACATCCCAGACAGCCCGAGGTTGAACCACCCCTGAGGGATCAGCCAGGTTATTGATCACCGTCAGGTAGCAATTGAACAGGGGATGCAGCTCCACCCTGAGGTGACCGCTGAGATATGTTTTTCCTAAGGTAAACAGGTCTCCCCGGGCCATGCGTTCGAGAATATCCTGATCGAATAATGCCTCGGTATAGTTATCTTCGCCTATGCCGCTGTAGAAGAACTCCACAAACCCGTAGAAGTTCTTGCCAAACCAGGCCCAGGAGTAATCCATATTGGCCACGAGGGAGAAATAGTAGTCCTTGCCCTTTGTATTATTCAGGATCGTCCATATACCATCTATTCTCCAGGCCGCGCCCCCCAGGTACCCGGTGCTGCCGATGCCGAAGACCGCATCTTCATAGTGCTTCGCAGCCATGATGTCAAACTCTGTCGTGCCCCAGGCCACATGAAACTTACCGGCCAGCGAGGAATGGTTCCATTGCACCGTGCCCCTCATCGGGTCCCTCCGCGGGACGTACAGGAAGTGGAAGTTGCCGATTGTGCCTGCGGAGACCTGGGCTGACACGAGGTCATCGCCGATCTTATAATCCCGCTCAATGTCCGTGGGCGCAAAGGGGTTAAAGAGGTCCATGGGGTTAAAGATCAGGCCGTTGCCCCACGTCACCGCCTGCCGGCCGATGGTGACGGCACCCCACTTCGGCAGGAGGGTCAGGGAGAGCCTGTCAAACCGATTGTAGAGGATAGACTGGTCGTCTTCATGGATGGTCCAGGTCAAGTTCATGAGGCGGCGATCGTCATTCAGGGGACCAGGGATCATGAGGCCCGTGGTGAAGAGAGAGGGATAGAGGCGCTGCAACTCATTCAGCGTGCGCCGCGTATCCCCCCCTGAAAGAATGGTCTCATGATGGGCCTCGAAATACCCCCACTTCCCGAGGTAGAGCTTACCCGTGAGCCGGGCCTCGGCATAGCCATCATAGAACGGACCGGTACCCACAGGCTGGAAGAACGACTCCTCGTCGGCCCATGAGATGCCTCCTCGCACCTTGACGTGCCCGCCCCACTCCCACTCGATCTTCTTGTACCAGGGTTCTGTCTGACTGTCGGAAGCAGTAGTTGCGGATTGATGGAGATCATCAGATGATGCCCATGAATGATGCGGCACCGTGGTAAAAAGAGAAATCCCTGCGAGCAGTAATCCAATAATTATGAAGGTCTTTTTAAAAGTCGTAGGGGCTTCTCCTCTTTTACTGTGCAGAAAACTGACTGTTTCACTTCACCGTTTCCTGGTTTGATCCTCCACAACACGGCCGTCTCTGAGATAGATAAGCCGGTGGGCAAAGTCCATGACCATCTTGTCGTGGGTGGAAAAGATGAAGGTGACCTGTTTTTTCTCATTCATCTCCTCCATGATCTCAAGAAGACTGGCGCCGGTCTTGGAATCGAGATTGGCAGTAGGCTCGTCCGCCAGAACAATGGATGGATCGGATACTATAGACCGGGCCACAGCCACCCGCTGCTGTTGCCCGCCGGAGAGCTCGGCAGGGCGCCTATCGTACATCCCTCCAAGCCCCACATCATCCAGGATGCCCCGGGCCCGTGCCCTGCGCTCAGCAGGGGACATCCCCTGCAGGAGCATGACGAACTCGACGTTTTCTTGCGCCGACAGGACCGGAATGAGGTTATAGGCCTGGAATACGAATCCGACCTTACGCAGCCGTAATTTGGCCAGTTCCGATTGAGTCATGTCGGTCAAAACATTTCCATCCACCACCACGCGTCCGGAATCAGCAGAGTCGAGCCCGCCGATGATATTCAACAGGGTGGTCTTCCCAGAACCTGAAGGTCCGGCTATGGCGATAAATCCTCCTTTTTTGATGGAGAGGCTTACGCCGTCGAGTGCCTTGACTGCCACCGTGTTTTGTCGGTAGGTCTTTTTGACCTTGGTGCATTTCACGATGTCCATAACGTATCTCCTTCAGTGAGCGACGAGCTGTCAGATCATGTATGTGCCAGGGCCTCGACCGGGGTGAACCGAGCCGCCTTTACGGCCGGATACAAGCTTACCACCAATCCCAGGATGAACACCACCAGGTTGGCCACGATGACGTCTTGACCCAGGATGGCGGGGTAGATCACCCGGGACATCCCCCAATATTCCGTACCGGCGGCGAGCGCAGAGAGGTCGATGCCGTTCGCGGAGAGGGCGAGGACACTCAAAAAGCCCGCCGCGTTGCCGATGATTATACCGAGGATGAGGAGATAAATCGATTCGATGATGACCTCCTGAATGATCCACCGTGGCTTCATACCGAGGGCCTTGAGTAACCCGAACTCCCTGATCCGCTCAAACACGGCCATCAGCGCCGTATTCACGATGCCGAATCCCATAGCGATAAAGACCACCAAAAACCAAATATAGATAAAAAAGTCATATATCTTTAAGATGGCGGTGACCATGGGGAGGATCTCCTGCCAGGTATTGACTTCATACTCGGCTGCGGGGAGCTCCGTTCGCAGGGCGCCGGCCACCTTGTCCGCTGCTTCATGAACGGGCAAGAGGATGGCAATCTCGGAGATGCCGTTGTGTAACTTCAGCATCTCCTGCGCCGCGGACATGGTGACAAAAACAAATTGCTTCTCGGTTGCCTCTATCTCGGCCCGGTAGATCCCGATGATGCGGAAGGCCCGGGAGGCTATCTCCCCCTCGGTATCTTGGGTCATAAGGACTAGCTTGCGTTCCAATTTGGTCTCGAATTTGTCCGCCAGGGCCTGGCCCACCATAATGCCGTAGGGGTCGTCATCCTCCAGATAACGCCCCTCGGTGATTGCACCCCCGATGAACGAGATGGCCGCCTCTCGGGGGGGGTCAATGCCCACCATGGTGACACCGGTTGAGTGGCGGGCATTGCTCACGACGGCGTCGACCTTCACCCTGTGGGCCCACTGGGCGTCAGGTGGCAGGCGTTTGGTGAGAGCGGCCTCTACCACTGAGGGATCGGGCATGCTGTTTTCCACGACCGGGTCGTCTCGGTAGCCCGGGTGGTGCACCTGGATATGTCCAGTGAGGGTTTTGATGCCGTTGCTTACAAACTGGTCGGCCATTCCCCGCATCAGGGCGCCCAAGAAGATCATGCTCCAGACCCCGATGATGACCGCGGTCAAGATGACCAGGGTCCGGCGGCGATTCCGCCAAATGTTGCGCCATCCTAATTGGAAAAACATGGAGTAATACCTCTTAATACTATTAAGAATTGACTGTTGACCTAATTACCCATCACTGATTACTGACCACCGATTACTGATCATTGATCACTGATTACTGATAACTTTTATTCTCTATACCGCCCTCATCGCCTCCACAGGTTGCAGGCGCCGCACCTTCAGGGCCGGATACAGGGCAGCCACCAAGGTGATGACCAGCACCAGACCCGCCCCGACGGCGATGGAGAGGGCCGAGAGTTGGGGATATATCCGCTCTGGCAACCCATATTGACGCATCATCTCTGATGTGCCGGAGATAATGATGCCATGTATCTGAAAATACCAGGTCACCAAGCTTCCGGCAATGATACCGATGACGGTGCCCAACATGGTCAGGGTTGTCGACTCAAGCAAAAGCAGCCTGGTCAACCGCCCCGGCGTCGTGCCCATCGCCATAAAGACACCGAACTCCCTCGTCCGCTCAAAGATGACCATGAGGAAGGTGTTTAAGATACTGAAGGCCACCACAATGATCAAGATTACGTACATGATGAGCCCGCTGACCAGGTCTATCTGAATGCTCTGGATCAGGCCGGGCATGAGTTCCATCCAATCCAAGACCACCAGTGTGCTCTTTGTATCTATCTTGTTGATGCCGGTTGCAACGGCCTGCTTTATGCGCGGCACTGCCTCGCGGGAGATGCAGAGGACTGCCACCTCGTGGACTGCCCCTCTCATGCTGTAAACCTCTTGAAAATAGGGGAGGGGTAGATAGATAACGTTGCGGTCGAATTCGTCCTGGCCGTAGCTGAAGATCCCCTTGACCCGAACCACGGTGGCCGCAATGGAGCCGTCGCGCCCCTGCCCTAGGAGGACCAACTCATCACCCACGCCCACGCGCAAATTCTTGGCCAGGAGCTCTCCTACCAAGGCATGATCAGCGTCTCTTTCTGAAAGATAGCTCCCCTGACGGATCAACTGTTTGAGGGTGGTCACCTCTGCCTCCCTCTCCGGGTCGATCCCCATAACGGCGACGCCGTAGGTCCGTTCCTTGGAAGAAACCAGGGAGAACGCGGAGGCGCGAGCGGCATAGGAGGCCACCCCTGGAGTCTCATCCAGGATGCGACTGACCGCGGCCGGATCAGGCACCACGAGCCGCATTGCACGCTGCTCATTGTATCCCTCGGCTTGTACTTGCAGGTGCCCGGTATGGACCTTGACCGCTGCGTTGATCATGGTGTCATAGGAGCCGAACTGCCACGACAACATAAAGATCAGCAGCAGGGTGGCAAAGGCGATGGCGGCCATAGTCAAGATGGCCCGCCGAGGATGTCGCCAGATGTTCCGCCATGCCATTTTAAGGTCGATGGACATGGGCGCTATCGTCTGGGGTTCCTCAAATTGGTGAGAGTAAAGAGGTTATCGGGCAGGTCATCTCTAAATTCGAGCTCTTCGTAGATCAACTCGGTATATTCATCCTCGACACCGGCCTTCTGCATCCTCCACACCTTGGGGAAGAGCCTGCCACCCATCATCTGAATCTGAGATCCGGTCATGGCCTTGACCAGCTCGAGATCCTCATCGTAGAACTCCTCCTGCAGCAGAATATGATCTTCCCTGACCTTGAGTTGCTGCATCCCCCACACTACCGGCGCAGTTGGTTTCGGCATCGACTTGATCACGTATACCTTTTTCCCTTCATGGGTCTCGGTGCCGATAAGGGTATGGGTGTAATCATCGAGAATGCTGTCGGACTTGGCCAGATCGTCATTGGAAAAGTCCGAGCCCATCCAGGCCTGGGACATCATAGAAGGCGGGACCTTGATCACCCGGTTTACCTTGGGGTTATACATCCACATCTCCCTGCCCCGCTTGAGGGTGCCGTTGCCCTTGTCCTTGGCAGGGGCTGTGACAATGACGATGCTGTCTGACTGCCCCTTGGTCCAGGCCTTGATGGTCATGGGTCGCTCCCAATCCGGGCGATGAATGATCATTGCCACCGTAGCGACGGAGGCCTTGCCCCGCCAGTAATCGAAACTGGCCTGCACGATGGCCTGGGCATCTTGGGCCACGGCGTCCGTGCTGGGACCGGCAAAAAGAAAGAGGGCCAACCCCAGGATTAAAAATGCCTTTTTTGTCATATCGCGCTCCTTGGCTAACAGGTTGATATTGTAACATATTCAACCGTTTTGAAAAGTGCATAATACATCACACTATTAGACTCGGGGAATAAACGAAATATTCCTTGAAGCTTCTGGTCATACTCCATAATTTTGCTTTGACACCCAAAGCGCTTTTGATACTCTAGCAATAGGGTAGCTTATATCATCAGGTTATATATGCTTATTGGAAATAGAGTACATTGATAGGGAGGATAAGATGGCAAAAAAATCAGAAAAGACAACAATTTGCCAGATCTGCAAAAAAAGAAAGGCATTGAGCGAGGTATTCCCAGGGGCGTTGGTCCGTGACTCCATCGTTGAGATAATTCGGAAACAACATCCCGACTGGTCCTCTGATGGCTTCATCTGTCTCGATGACCTGAATTATTTCCGAACGGAGTATGTCAAAGACGTTCTCGCAGCGGATAAGGGCGATCTTTCGGCATTAGAAGAACAGGTCATGAAGAGCCTCAGAGAGGAAGAACTGTTGTCCAAAAACGTCAATGTCGAATTTGAGGGACAGTTGACGCTCGGACAACGCCTGGCGGACAGAATTGCCGAATTCGGTGGAAGCTGGCGTTTCATCACCATCTTTGGTGCCGTGCTCCTGGTATGGATCGCCATCAACTCCATCGTACTCATTTTGAAACCATTTGATCCCTACCCCTTCATCCTCCTCAACTTGGTCCTCTCTAGTCTCGCTGCTATTCAAGCGCCCATCATTATGATGAGCCAAAACCGCCAGGAGTCCAAGGATCGCCTGAGCGCCCAACACGATTATCTGGTAAACCTCAAGGCGGAATTAGAGATTCGCAATCTGCACGAAAAAATGGACCACCTCCTTACGCATCAGTGGCAGCGGCTTTTGGAGATCCAGGAGATCCAAACGGAGTTGATGGAAGGGCTCGCCCTTAAGACTCCACGAGGACGCGATGTCTAAGGGCATCCTGGCCGTTTGCTTGGCTCGGGGCGATCACCGCTCATTTTTCTATAATAATGATAACGGTGCAAAGCCCACAGCGACACGCCAATGAGAGCTATTGCCCCGAGAATGGGAAGTTCATAGTGCTTGATGTCGCCCAGTATAATTTCCAGAATATTGCCAAAGAGGTACCCTCCTGTCCCAACAGCCACAGCCCACACAAAGGCGGCGATAACATCCAAAACAATGAATTTCCTTGTCGACACCGAACTCATACCAAGAAAAAAAGGTATTATCGTACGCAACCCGTACATAAACCGGAATCCAAGGATTATCAGGGTTCGGTATCGTTCCAGGAGCTGATGAGCCCTATCAACGCGGGCTTTCCACGAAGGACGCCTCGCTAGGACCCACTGGCTATGCTTGCGGCCCAGATAAAAGAATAGCTGGTCCCCCATGAGGCTTCCAACAAACGCGGCCAGGATCACCCAGGGCAAGGCCAAGTATCCACGGTGTGCGGCGAAACCTCCCAACACCAAAACGGTCTCACCTTCGGCAAAGGTGCCTATTAAAACAGCCCAATAACCGTATGTTTTCAGAAGGGTCTCTAATGGAGCCATGGATCACCAGACATCTGGGAGGGTAAAATCATTGTGTTCCTTGGAAGGTCGTTCTCAGTGTTGTTATGTTCCTTTCGTCTTTAGTCGAAAATCTGCTTCATAAAGTAACTACTATGAAATCTTAAAAATTACCCTTTAATAATAAACGTCAAATCATATATTCACATCTCAACCTGTGCACCAATTTCAATCGCTCGGTTCGGTGGTATACCGAAGTGTAGAGTTGCCTGTTGTGCGTTCCTCGATAGAAGAGCAAATAGTAACTTCCGCCAGTAGTTCATCCCTCGCGAACGACTCAGTACCAACGTCTCGCGACCTAAAAAGAATGTCGTCTCCATTGGCTTGTACTCCATCCCATCTCGTTCTGCATAACGGAGGATCGCCGGAACGTTGGGCTCCTCCATGAATCCGTAGTGCGCCATAATCCTGAAGAAGTCCGGTGCGAGCTCGTGGATTTCAAGCTTCTCGGGCCACGGAATTCTTGGTACTTCCTCGCTGAGGATCGTTAACAGTATAACGCGTTCGTGTAGAACCTTATTGTGTTTTAAATTGTGAACCAGGGTGCGGGGGATGCCAGAAGGATTACTATCCAGAAAGACCGCAGTCCCCGGTGTCCGAATCGGTGGATGTTCCGCTAAATCTTTCAACAATACTTCAACCGATATTTGTTCCTTGCGAAACCGCTCCCTGAGAAGGGTCCTGCCTCGTTTCCATGTGGTGAATAAGACATAAACAATAGCAGCAATGGCAAGAGGGACCCAGGCCCCTTGCCCGATCTTCGGTATGTTGGCCGCAAAAAAGGCGAGATCGACGAGGAGGAGGCACGCTGCCAGGGGCGCGGCCTTCAGCATGCTCCAACCCCAGCATAGACGCATACAGGCGAACGCCAAGATGGTAGTCAAAATCATTGTTGTCACCACAGCGACTCCGTAAGCACCCGCCAGGTTGGCTGAAGAACCGAAACCCACTACCAACCCAACCGTTCCGGCCAAGAGGACCCAGTTCACCCAGGGCACGTAGACCTGTCCGATCTCTTCGGGGGAAGAGTGGCGTATTTCAAGCCGAGGTACATAACCGAGCTGCATGGCTTGGCGGGTCAGCGAATACGCACCGGAAATCACCGCCTGCGAGGCGATAACCGTTGCTGCTGTTGCAAGGCATACGAGGGGATAAAACCCCCAGGGAGGCGCGAGATAATAGAAGGGACTTGCCAAGGCCTCAGGCCTGCTGAGCAACAGGGCCCCCTGACCGAAATAATTGATGAGTAGCGCTGGCAGCACCACAGCGAACCACCCCATCCTGATGGGCTTTTTGCCAAAATGTCCCATGTCAGCATAGAGCGCCTCTCCACCCGTTACCACGAGGAAGACCGCGCCGAGCATGAAAAGGCCGGTCAACCGGTTCCTCATGAAAAAATCCATCGCATATAATGGGTTAATGGACGTGAGGACTTCTGGAACGACCACGATCCACCGTGAGCCAAGAACGGCGAGGGTACCGAACCAGAGGAGCATGAGGGGCCCGAATACCGCCCCCACGGCTCCCGTCCCTCGCCGTTGAAAGAGGAACAAGGCACAGAGGATCGCGATGGTAAGGGGAATCACATAATGGTTAAAGAGGGGTGTAGCGACCTTGATCCCTTCGACTGCACTGAGGACTGAGATGGCAGGGGTGATCATGCCGTCGCCATAGAGGAGGGCTGCTCCAAAGATACCGATACCGAGCAGAACGCGACGGTACCGCACCCTGTTCCTGTTACTTTTCTTGCCAACGACAAGTGCGAGCAATGCGAGGATGCCGCCTTCTCCGTGGTTGTCCGCGCGCATGACAAACACCACGTACTTGAAGGAAATGATGATCATAAGCGCCCAGAAAATCAGCGAGAGGATACCGAGGACGTTTTCGGGGCTGATCATGATGCCATAATCCGGAGAGAAGCATTGCCGAAGGGCATAGAGGGGGCTGGTCCCGATGTCCCCAAAAACAACGCCGAGGGCACCGAGCGCCAGTGCGCGCGTCCTCTCAGGTTGTGGCTCTGCGGGTTTGACGTTCTTATGGGCAGCCATCGTCTTTTTGCGTCCGGCGGTCGGACCGAAACCCTTTAAACAACTAACCAACTAAGCCTTTTAAGGAACTAATAAGAAAATAAATAGATAACAGGACAAGCACAACCCCTAGTACTAAATAGACCTTTTGCATCGCTTTATTGGAGATAAATTTTTTGGCCCAATGCAAAACCGTGGCTAACGTTGTTAAATACGTAGCGAGCCCCAGGCCCCCAAAAAAGAGAAATAAGAGGGAAATGGCCGGCGTAAGTGTATCCACGAGTTTTAAATGTCTCACAATTTGAACGCCAATGAGCCACCAAAAAATCATCATGGGGTTGGTTATCGCAAGCGAGAAACCCATCACAAAAGATAGCCGTCTGCTTTTCAGCAAAGAACGGTTAAGATCCAGGAGATGCGGTTGAGCGCTTTGTCTCAATGTGAAAAAGGCCAAGATCCAGAGGATTACGGTACCAATGAGCTCAAAGATAGCGACTATAGTGCGATTATCAAAAAAAGGCGCTATCCCAAATAAAGCGACAAACCCATACATGACATCAGAGGAAACAGAACCAAGCACTACCATCAAAGCAGCCCGAAAGTGATTGTTCAGGGAGCGTTTGGCAATCTCGATCTGGGTTGCCCCAATAGGAATGGCGGTGAAGAAACCCATAATGTATACCAGCAGCAATAGTAAAAATGTCTTCACTTGTTTTTCCGGTTATCTTTAAGGTATCATCGTGAGAGAATGTTGACTGTCTCCAATTCTTCAGGTGAACCGTTTTTGACAACGCTTAAATAAGAACATATATCAGACAGAATTTTTTCGGTGTCTATAAACTGAAAGCAATGCACAGCTTTGCACGTTTTTGCCATTTTGTTAATACAGGTGACATTGCGACATGGACTCTCCGAAATATAGACGTGTGAAGGCGCTTCTTGATTAGCCGGGAAAAAATCAGAGAGCTCAGAATCGTAACCATAAATACGGGCCGGAGTTGCTCCAAAAATTGAGAAAATGGCCGTCTTATTCCTGAATGTATACGTTTTTGATCTGGCAACCTTATGCGCTCCGGCGATGTGCAAAGGGCCCGTATCCCCCGTGATAAATAGATCGGAAAAATCTATCAAGGCCGCATAACTATCCAACGGCATGGAAGGCGGAATAATGGTTATTTTCTTCCGTTGGGGTAGCGATAATGGATCGACAAGACTGCGTTCAATATCCTTCGTTGTGTGACCAGCTCCCAATAAAATCTTATATGGTAATTGCGCCAGCTTTGTTAGTATAGAAACTTGTGGCTCTAAGGGGACACGGGTGAAGGGGGAAGATGCGTCCGGATTATAGAAAATCAACGGATCACCGTTGAAAAGATTGTTACTTTTTAAAAAATGCCGGGCCTGTTCAATTGTGCTATCCGAGAGGGTGAGGGTTATACCTCTAAAAGGCTTTTTTCTTTTGGGTATCATGCGACCCGAAAACAATTTATGAATAAATTGATGGACTTGGTGAACAACATGATTTTTGCCTGTTGAGTCCTTTTCATTCCGCATCAGTATTGAAGCCAGGGCTACATAGTTTATCACTTTTTGTCCTTGAGGGAAAAGTCCATTTTCTTTGAAGAAGGGGCAAAAATTAAAAATCACATCGTAGTGGTATTTTGCAACAATGCGTTCAATACTTCTAGAATCATTTTTATTTGGCAAAGGCGGGCCCGTAAAAACCGGCCACAGAGTTGAAATTTCAGGGTTGCCTTCGATTAAGTTCGCCGCAGCGCGGTTAATCATATAATCGATTTCGGCATCAGGGAAAAAATCACGCAAAGCGGATATGCTTGCCTGTAAGTTGATCGCATCTCCGATATTCAGGTCTCCTATGACTAAGATCCTGCGAAATTCTTTTATCTGTTTTAATCGATAGATATCTTTTTGCAGTCCTATGTTAATTAAAAATTGGTTACCTAACAAGCCTGTAATCATTGTATTAAGCAACCAGGCTCCCATGCGAGGGGAAAAATCCGTGAGCAAACTTGATGTTCTGAAGAATGTTTTGTAAGGCATCTTTTTTCTCATCTTCTCACCTTATTAGAACGTCTCTGTCAGGGCACTTTTTGATAATGGACCAAAAATATGAGAAGAATATAAAACATACCGCTTAGGGATGCAAGGCCATATCTCAATTATGATTCAATATCCCGTTCAAGCAAAGGTCGGATTTCCCTCCCCGTAACCACTCGGTAAACTATCTCAATTGTGAAAGCCAACCCAACCATAACTCCCAGTACTCCTAGTTCTTTTGGTGATGTGGTTGCCCTCTGCCAGATTAAGGCACCCAGGGCACCCAAACAGACGATAACGCCTATAATGGGTGTCCATCGATGACTATCAGTTTTTTCATTAAGCCGAACATTAGCACCATTCACCGCGGCAAAGATGAGCAAAAAACCAGCGCTCCCCATCATGGAAATGCTCGTGAGGTCGAACAGGTTTGCTACCAACAAAGTAAGTCCAGAAGTAATAAGCAACCCTTCGACAGGACGATTCCAAATCTTTCTTTCCAGCATTTCCGGCAGTTCTCCATCTTTGGCGATAATATAGCTGATACGGGAAGCCCCATAGAAAGTGGCATTGATCGCAGACCCTGTTGACAAAAGCGCCGCAATCGCAATTAAGGTAAAGCCGACACCTCCCAGAAAAGGGCGGGCAGCTACGGCAAGTGCGTAATCCTTGGCCCCTATAATCTCACTTGTGGGGAGATTTCCCACGGTCACTGCGGAAACCAAAATATACAGTGCGATGACAAAGCCGACTGCAGAATAATAGGCGCGGGGTAGTGTCTTTATAGGATTTCTTACATCCCCGGCCGTGTTGGCAATGAGCTCAAACCCCTCATAGGCCAAAAAAATAATCATTCCCCCTGCGAGCAATTGAATGGGGCTGGTCCACGTTGCGGGGGCGAGTTGCTGAACCTTAACACTCCATAACCCTGCTCCAACGAAAAGCAGCAAAATTGCGACTTTGAATCCGACGATCAATTCCTCAGACTTACCGACGGCCTTGGAACCAAAAATATTGAGAGCGGCTAGGAAGATAACAGCACCACTGATGAATATGTGTTTCCAAATCAGCTGGGTGGATAGGGGGAAGAAACTGGCCCCATAACTACCAAAGGCGTACGCATACAGGGAGAGCATCACAACGTAACTCAACCAGAGCAACACGTTAAGTCCTCCGGTGAACACCCCCGGTCCAAATGCCTGATTCAAGAATTCAACCGTCCCTCCCTGGCTTGGATAGGTCACCGATAATCGGGCATATGAATAGGATGTAATCAAAGCCACCATCCCTGCCAGGGCGAACGCGATGGGAGTGCCACCACGCGCAAGCTGGACAGCCAAACCCAGCACGGCAAAGATGCCGCCCCCCACCATGCCCCCGATACCAATGGCGACGACGGACCAGTATCCTAAGGATTTATTATTGCCCATTTCAATTCAATGCGATGGTCTCTGTGTTTTATCCCTTGACTGTCTTGGCCAAGAAACCGGGATGTTGAGGATCAAAGATCCGATATGCAGCGAGTTTTACCCGGTCATTCAACAGGAACCACGCTATGGCGTAGCCCCAGACAAAGAGCGCCCACACCCAACCGATCGGGGCCATAAAGAGCCCATACACGGCGATCAACGTCGCGATACACTGCGTGGTCACCACCGCTCCGAACAAAATCGGTGCGGGTTTAAAAGACCAGAAGGGCCCCCGGGTGCGGGTGACGAAGATGGTTAGGTGGCCGGCAACCGACAGCTTCAGGTACATCAGGGATTGGATCATCTCCCTGTTTATATGGAAGACGCTCTCACCCAAATAAAAGAGGCTGAATGATGCCAGCACGCCGGCAAAACCCAAGGCGGTGGCCACACCTAACACCGCTTTCATATTCCAGGCCTCAGGCGCGTTAGAGTAACGGGTGCGGTCATAGGCGATGGACAAGATCGCACCGTCGTTGAGCACCGCCAATAAGACGATCATGATTGCAGTTACTGGGTAGAAGTTAAAGATCAATATGGAGAGGGTTATGAATAATAACACGCGGATCGTCTCGGCAATGCGGTACGTGGCATAGCTGTTCATGCGCTGGAATATCTTGCGGCTTTCCTTAATGGCGTCGATAATGACGGAAAGACCTGGTCTGGTGAGCACGATATCAGCCGCCGATTTGGCCGCATCCGTTGCGCCGGTTACGGCAATGCCGGCATCGGCCTTTTTCAAGGCGGGGGCATCGTTGACCCCGTCACCCGTCATCCCGACGATATGCCCTTTGTCTTGGAGCAGTTCGACGATGTGGTACTTATGCTCGGGAAAGACCTGGGCAAAGCCATCAGCCTCTTCGACGATGCGCTGTGCCTCTTTGTCAGGTTTTTCCAAAAAAGAAGAGGCCGACAAGATATTCGTGCCCAAGCTTACCTGGTGTGCGATCTCCTTGGCAATGGCGGCATGATCACCGGTGACCATCTTGACCTTTACCTCCATGGATTGAGCTGTCTTGATGGTCTCTGCCGAATCCTCGCGGGGAGGGTCGTAAAGCCCGATCAAGCCAATATACTGCCAGTTCTCATCTCCGTCCGTCCTGGCTACGCCGAGGGGCCGGTATCCCTCGGAGGCAAAGGAATTGACCAACTCTTCAACTTTTTTACCCAAGGCATCTTGGTCGGCAACGAGCGCAAGAATGGCTTGCGGCGCCCCCTTGGCTGCTTTGAAGCGGTTGCCAGCGGCATCCTCAACGGTGGCTATGGCCCGCTTGGAGTTCGGATCAAAGGGCGTAAATTCAGAAACTTTGTAGTTACCAAGTTTACCACTCAGTTCATCTTCCTTCTTGACCTTGGCGATAATAGCATCATCAATAGGATCCTGGTTTTCCTCCCTTGACGCCAGGGTTGCAAGGAGCAAGACCTCGCTCTCTTGAAATCCCTCAAAGGGCATCACTGCACCGACGGAGATCTTATTTTGGGTGATGGTTCCGGTCTTATCCGCGCACAAGACATCCATTCCTGCCATCTCCTCAATAGCGACCAGTTTGCTCACAATAGCTTCTTTTTTCGCCAGTGCCATCGCCCCAACGGCCATGGTGACCGAGAGGACCGCCGGAAGTGCAGCCGGTATGGCGGCAACCGTCAGAATCAAGGCAAACTGGAGGGTCTCCAGCATGCTTTCGTGACGGAAGAGGGCTACAAGGAAAATAATTGCCACCAGCGCGAGGGCAAGAAAAATCAAGTAATCGCCGATCTTGATGACCGCCTTTTGAAAATGGCTCTGGGTCTTGGCTTCTTCCACGAGCGTGGCGGTCTTGCCAAAATAGGTGCTCATCCCCGTCGTGACTACCAGCCCGTTCATCTCTCCCTGGCGGACAATGGAGCCGGCGTACGCAACATCCGAAGGATGCTTTTCCACGGGGAGCGACTCTCCGGTCAAGGCCGACTCATCGGTCAGCAAATAATCACCCTCAAAGAGCTTAATATCGGCCGGTACTATAACACCCAGACGCACACGCACCACATCACCCGGCACCAGTTCCCGGGCATCCACCTCAATCCATGTGCCATCTCGCAGTACCCTGGCCTTCGGTGCCAACCGCTGTTTCAGCAATTCAATAGCGTTATCCGCCTTGTGCTCCTCCCAGAAGCCAACGACGGCGTTTAAAACCAGCAGGGCAAAAATGATCCCGAAATCCTCCCAGTGACGCACGATTGCCGATAAGATGGCTGCGGCCTCGATCATCCAGGGTATCGGTCCCCAGAAGTAGCTCAATAATTTGAGAATTGGGTTGACCTTCTTTTCGGCAATCTCGTTATAACCGTACTCTTCCAGCCGCTTTTTTACGTCTGAAGCCGAAAACCCCTTCTCGCTCGATGAGAGCCTTTGAAACAGCTCTTGTATAGAGGCCTTTTTTGCCCC